>JBQCFA010000096.1:0-8219 GCA_051959695.1 Rhizobiaceae bacterium | reverse complement strand
CCGGCCGCATCAGGTCCGCCACGTCGCGCGGCTCGTTCGCACGGCAGTCTAGCCAGCGGGCGAAATCCTCCGGCGGGATGACCACGGGCATCCGTTCGTGGATATGGGCAATGTCGGCGTTCGCCTCAGTCGTCAGGATGGCGCCGGTGTCGATCTCCGAGCCCCCTGGTTCGTGCCAGGTTTCCATCAACCCGGCGAAAGCGACCGGGCCTCCGCGCTTCGGCCGCACCCAGTAAGCCTGCGCCTTGTTTTTCCCCGCGCGCCGCCATTCGTAGAAGCCGGAGGCAGGGACGAGCGCGCGCCGATGCCGCATTGCGGCCTTGTACGTATTCTTCTCGAGCGCCGTGTCGGAGCGCGCGTTGAACAGCAGCGGAAAACCTTTCGGGTCCTTCACCCACGCGGGAACGAAGCCCCAGCGCACCAGGAGCGCCCGCCGATCCGGCAGGTTGGAGCCGGGATCGCTGCGCCCCTCCCCTGCCATCACTATCAGGATGGGCTGGGTCGGCGCGATATTGTAGCGCGGCGGGAACGCATCGAGCCCCATGAGCGCGAAAAAGACCACCATCTCTTCCGGCGTCAGCGTAAGGGCGAATCGACCGCACATGTCTCGTCCTTTCAATTTGGTTCCTAGGTAGAAAGGTCCGGCGCTCCTCGCAACGGCACGGTTGACGGGCCCTGCACGATCCCGAATGCTGCCGGCATGGCGGATCGCTTCATCCTCGCGGCTTCCGTCGCGCTCAGGCGCGGCGACCGCTTTCTTCTCGTCGAGCGCGGCCGTGCGCCGGCCCATGGTCAAATGGCTTTTCCCGGCGGCCGGCTCGAGGCGGGCGAGACGCCCGAAGAGGCCGCACGGCGCGAGCTTTTCGAGGAGACAGGCCTTGAGGCAGGCCCGCTTTTCCCTGTTGAAATCGTTGACCTCGGCGGCGACGGCGAGGCCGGCGATCCTGTTTTCCGGCTGCATGTCTTCACCGGCGCGCACGTCGCCGGCGAGCCGGCGGCGGCGGACGACGCTGCAAGCGTGGGCTGGTACGATGTCGATGAGATGGAGGACTTGCCAATGACTCCCTCGACCCTGCAAATCGTCCGGCGACTTCTGAATGTCCAGAAGTGACGAGCGGATAGCGTCAGTTGTACCCTTGCCCCCGGCCTGTTCCTCGCCCACAAGGATCACATGGCTCGGACGGCTCTTTTCCGATTCCTTCTGGCGGCGATGATCGGCGCGGCGCCCATACAGGCCGTCGCCGTCGAAGCGCCTTATGAGAGCAATCTTTTGCGGCTCGCCGAAATCCTCGGCTCGCTTCAATATCTTCGCAATCTGTGCGGCGAGAAAGGAAACCAGTGGCGCGAGGCCATGGACGCACTGCTTATTACCGAGAATCCCGGACCGGACCGGCGCGCGCAACTCGTGGCCAGCTTCAATCACGGTTATCGCGCCTACAGCGACATCTATCACACCTGCACATCGTCCGCGACCGAGGCCATCCAGCGCTACATGAAGGAGGGCGAGGAACTCAGCCGCGGGACCGCGAACCGGTTCGGGAATTAGGGATCGGTTAACTTTTTTGCCAATGGCCGGATGCGTGGCATTTTAACTGTGCTAGAACGCTTAACGGGACATTAAGGACTGGAGTCGGATTCGAATGAATTCGGCCGCCGCTTGAAGGGTGGACGCGAGAAATGGAAAGAAGCGTCAGCGATATCGACGCACTGATACGAGAAGAAAAGCGGCTGACGGCGCTTGAGAGCCAGAGCGAAGCCTGGGCTGAAGGTGTTTCGGCCGGAATAGAGCCCGAAATTCTGGCCGAGGCCGCACTTTCCACGGCCTTCGCGGAACTCCTTCGTTCGGGTGGCGAGCAGGCAGCGCTATCCCTTCTCGACCGGATGCGCGAGCGCGTCATCGCCGGCGAGTTCGAGCCCGGTCTGGTACGGCATTGACTGTCCGCTGAACCTGCCTTCTTAGTGCGCCGGAGAATCGCTCCGGGTGGGAGCACGCGAGCCGAGGCCGTTATTCGCCTGCGGCAGACAGGCGGAATACCGATGCCGATATCCAATCCGTTGCATCGAAAAGCCCAGCTTCCGACCCTTTCGCTGGTGTTTTTCTGTGCGTTTATGATCGCGCCGACACCCCTGTGGGCGCTTGGCGAGATTCAAGCGAGCCCGGCCCTGGCCGCCCAGGCCGCGTCTCCCGACACGAACGACGGCCAGCCCGAGCAGGCCGAACCCGACGACGAACAGGTTCCTGACGCCGTACGGCCGCAAGTCGATCCGAACGCCCCGCTGCCGGAGGTCTCCTATGATCTGGGCAAGCTGCCGGCCGCCGTTCGCGAGATGCACGACAAGATCGTCGAGGCCTGCAAGACCGGGGACATCGAAAAGCTTCGCCCCCTGATCGGAACGGGGTCCGGCCAGACCCAGCTCTCCCTGACCGAGATCGAAGGCGATCCGATCAAGTTCCTGCACGATCTTTCCGGCGATACCGACGGTCAGGAAATCCTCGCCATCCTCGAAATGCTGCTCGAGACCGGCTATGTCCATATCAATGTCGGCAAGCCGGACGAGGCTTATGTCTGGCCTTATTTCTATGCGATGCCGCTTTCGCGACTCGACGCACGCCAGCGCGTGGAACTGTTCAAGATCGTCACTGCCGGTGACTACGAGGACATGAAGACCTTCGATGCTTACGTATTCTACCGCATCGGCATTACGCCGCAGGGGCGTTGGGCATTTTTCGTCGCCGGCGACTGAACGGGCGTTGCAGTCACCCGTGAGGGCCCCGCGCTCACGGAACAGTGGTTTCCGGTGCGGCCCTTTTCCTGCCGGAAAAAACCGATTAGAGAGCGCAGCCAACGCGCAATGAGGGAATAGCAGTGTCATCCACATTCGATAAGGTCGCGGACATCATCGCCGACACCAGCGAGATCGACCGTGACAGCATCACGCCCGAGAGCCATACGATCGACGACCTCGGCATCGACAGCCTGGATTTCCTCGACATCGTGTTCGCCATCGACAAGGAGTTCGGCATCAAGGTGCCGCTCGAGAAGTGGACCCAGGAGGTCAATGACGGCAAGGTTTCGACCGAACAGTATTTCGTCATGAAGAACCTCTGCGCCAAGATCGACGAACTGGTGGCCGCCAAGGCCAAATCGGCCTGAGCGGCCGCGGTTCCTGCAACGCTTATGTCTCCGCGCGACGTCGTCATCACCGGTATAGGCCTGCTCTCCTCTCTGGGTGAGGGAAGCGCCGCCCACTGGGAGAGAATGACGGCGGCTAATCCGTCCCCGGTGATCGACAGCGAGCGATTCGCTCCGTTCACCATCCATCCGATGCCCCAGATCGACTGGTCGCTGCAGATCGCGAAGCGCGGCGACCAGCGGCAGATGGAGACATGGCAGCGGCTTGGCACCTATGTCGCGGGGCTGGCGCTCGACGATGCCGGGATCAAGGCCGACGAGTCCCTCTGCGCGACCATGGACATGATCGTGGCGGCCGGAGGCGGCGAACGCGACCAGGAAGTGGACGAAGCCATCCTGGCGGCGTCGCTCGAAACCAACGATCGCCGCGTCCTGCTGAACCAGAAATTGATGAACGAGCTGCGTCCCACGCTTTTCCTGGCGCAACTTTCGAACCTGCTCGCCGGCAACATCTCGATCGTGCACAAGGTCACTGGTTCGTCGCGCACCTTCATGGGCGAGGAAGGCGCCGGCGTGGCGGCCGTCGAGACCGCCGCCGCGCGCATACGCTCCGGCCAGTCGACGCATGCGCTTGTCGGCGCGGCGTTCCAGACGGATCATCCGGACATGCTTCTTGCGCATGTGCTGGGCGGCCACCTGCAACGCGGCCCATGGCAGCCCGTGTGGAATCGCGATGCCTCGCAGGGCGGCGGTATGTTCACCGGGTCGGGCGGCGCTTTTCTCGTACTGGAATCGCGCGAGCATGCCGAAGGGCGCGGCGCCCGGATCTATGCGCGGATCAAAGCCACGGCGTCCGACCGCGTTCGCAGGGCGGACGGCGTGCTTCAGGACAGACTGGGGGCCATGGCGGCGGGGCTTTGCGGCGAAGGGAGCACGCGTCTCGCGATTTCCGCCGCGTCCGGCGCGCATGAGCCGACAGCGGCGGAGAAGAGGGCACTCGAGGGCCGATTCGCCCTTCGCGGCATGACGACGCTGACGGGCCATCTGAAGGAGGCCCAGTTTCCCTTCGCCGTCGCGCTGGCCGCGCTGGCCGTGGCCCACAACATGCCCTATCCGCCGTTCGATCCGAGCGAAGCCGCCTTCACCGGCGACGGCGGTGCGGTCCTTGCAACGGCGGTGGGATCGAACCATTTCGAGGGTATGGCGCTCGTCGCTGCGGCGTGACGGGAAAGGACAGGCGATGTCGAAGACGACTGATCATCTCGGCCGGCCCATCGTGGCCGTGACCGGCATTGGCGTCATAACCTCGCTCGGCGCCGGCAAGAAAGACAATTGGGATGCGCTTACCGCGGGCCGATCGGGCATCCATACTATCCGCCGCTTTCCCACTGACGATCTCAAGACGCGCATCTGCGGCACAGTCGATTTCCTGGCGTCGAGCGACAAGGGGCCGAGCGCCCTCACCTACGAGCTTGCCGAGACGACCGCGATCGAGGCCCTTGACGAGGCCGGGCTAGGCGGTGCCGACTTCGGCGGCCCCCTCTTCCTGGCTGCGCCGCCGGTCGAACTCAGCTGGCGCGACCGCTTCGATCTCTACAGAATGGAGTCCCACGGCGCCGGCTACAGGCGATTGATGGAAGCAGCGGCAAAACCCCTGGCCGCCGGCTACTACGACACTACCCAGTTCGGCACGATCGCCGATCGGCTGGCGGAACGCTTCGGGACCAGGGGTCTGCCGATAACGCTTTCGACAGCCTGTGCTTCGGGCGCAACCGCGATCCAGCTCGGCGTCGAGGCGATCCGCCGCGGCGAGGCGGACCGGGCCTTATCCATCGGCGCCGACGGGTCGACCACGGCCGAGGCGCTCATCCGCTTCTCTCTTCTCTCGGCACTTTCCATGCACAACGATGCGCCGGAGAAGGCTTCGCGACCGTTCTCCAAGGATCGTGACGGCTTCGTGCTGGCCGAAGGATCGGCGGCGCTCGTCCTCGAATCGCTGGAAAGCGCGAGGGCGCGCGGGGCCGAAATACTCGGCGTACTCAGGGGCTGCGGCGAAAAGGCCGACGACTTCCACCGAACCCGCTCCAAGCCGGACGGCTCGCCGGCGATCTTGGCAGTGCGCGCCGCGCTTGCCGATTCAGGCCTCGACGAAAGCGGCATCGACTACGTCAACGCGCACGGAACCTCGACGCCCGAGAATGACAAGATGGAGCATCTTTCGCTGTCGACCGTGTTTGGCGAGCGCATGCGCTCCATCCCGATCTCCTCCAACAAATCAATGATCGGACATACGCTTTCGGCGGCGGGAGCCGTCGAGGCCGCCTTTTCGCTGCTCACGATGCGAGAAGGCGTGATCCCGCCGACGATCAATTATGACATTCCCGACCCGGCGATCGAGCTTGATGTGGTCCCGAACGTCAAGCGTTCCGGCGACATCAGGACCGTCCTCTCCAACTCCTTCGGCTTCGGCGGGCAGAACGCCTGCCTTGTCATGGCGCGCGAACCCATTTAAGCGCACCTCCAATGCGCGCCCTTCAGTTGATCGCCGACCGCCACCTCGAGACGGTCGATATCGAACCGCCCGCCGACCCGGCCGTCGGCGAAGCGACACTTCGCGTCAAGGCCGTGGCGCTCAACCATATCGACGTATGGGGCTGGCGCGGCATGGCCTTCGCCAAGCGCAAGATGCCGTTGACGATCGGCGCGGAGGCTTCCGGCGTGATCGAAGCCGTCGGACCGGGGGTCGCGAACCTCCTGCCGGGTCAGCTCGTATCGATCTACGGGGCCCGCACCTGCGGACTGTGCCGCCCGTGCCGCGAGGGCCGCGACAATCTCTGCGAGCATGTAGGCGGCGTCCATGGCTTCCATCTGGACGGCTTCGCGCAGGAGAAGATCAACCTGCCCGCACGGCTGCTGGTGCCAGCTCCTCCCGGCGTCGACGAGATCGGAGCGGCCGTCGCGCCAGTGACCTTCGGGACAGTTGAGCACATGCTCTTCGACAACGCGAAGCTGGAACCCGGTGAGACCATTCTCGTCCATGCGGGCGGCTCCGGCATTGGCTCGGCCGCCATCCAGCTCGCGAAAAAGATGGGCTGCACGGTCATCACCACCGTGGGCTCGGCGGACAAGATGGAGAAAGCGAAGGCGCTCGGCGCCGAACACGTCGTCAACTACCGCGAGGATCGCTTTGAGGGCGCGGTGCGCAAGATCACGAAAAAGAAGGGCGTCGACGTGGTCTTCGAGCATGTCGGCGCCGACACCTGGGCTGGCTCAATGCTGTCGCTAAAGCGCGGCGGCCGGCTTGTGACCTGCGGTTCCACGTCCGGCGTGTCGACCCAGATGAACCTGATGCAGCTTTTCCAGCAACAGCTCAGGATCTTCGGCTCGTTCGGCTGCCGCATGGAAAACATGGCGAACGCCATGCAGAAGATGGCCGCCGGTCTCGTCCATCCAGTGATCGACACCGAGGTCAACTTCGACGGCATCGGCGAGGCTCTCAAGCGCATGGAAAGCCGCGACGTCTTCGGCAAGATCGTGCTGCGCGTCGGCTGATGCGCAGATTGCTCTACCGCGCATCGCGGCGTTTGAAGCAGGTCAACTATTGGCTCATCGCGCGTGCGGCGATGACGGTCCTGTGGATGCTGCGCAAGCTGCCGCCGGACGAGGCGATGAATTTCGCCGCACGTGTCGCGCGCCGGCTCGGGCCGTTCAGCGGCAGGCACCGGATAGCTCTCGACAATCTGCGCAACGCCTACCCCGAATTGGACGAGAACAGGCGCCGAGAGATCGCGCTCGACATGTGGGAGAACATGGCCCGCCTCGGCGCGGAATACATCTTTCTGGAGCAGCTTTTCGACTTCGATCCGAACTCGGCGAAGCCAAGCCGCGTCGAGGTGATCGGGGCCGAGCGCTTCTTGCGCATCCGCGACGAGAAGAAGCCGCATATCCTGTTTACGGGGCACCTCGGCAATTTCGAGTTGCTGCCGGTCGCCGCCGCTTCGTTCGACCTCGATCTGGCGGTGATGTTCCGACCCCCGAACAATCCCTACATCGCCGACTACATATTCTCGACGCGGCGCTCGGCCATGGGCAAGATGCTGGCCTCCGCTCCCGGGGTTGCCTTTGCCCTGTCACGGGTTCTGGAAGCTGGCGGCAATATCGGTGTACTCGTTGACCAGAAGTTCAACGGCGGCGTCCCGACCACTTTTTTCGGCCGGCCCTGCGAGACCAGTCCTCTGGTTGCCCGGTTGGCCCGACATTTCGACTGCGACGTCTATCCGGCCCATTGCATCCGCCTGCCGGGAAACCGCTTTCGTCTCGAGCTTCACGAAAAGCTGGATCTGCCGCGAAGCAAATCCGGTTCCGTCGACGTCCAGGCCACGACCCAGCTGCTGAACGAAGTGGTAGAGGGCTGGGTCCGAGAGACCCCCGGGCAATGGATGTGGTTCCACAAGCGGTGGGAGATGAACGGGCGCCGCAAACGGCGGAGAGCCGCTATTGCCCGTAATAGTTCATAACGGCGTGCCGGGCCTCGGCGAAGAAGAGCCAGCGCTCGACTAGGATACCGCACGCGACTGCCACTGCGGCAAGGACGGAGGCGAGGATGGATAATGTCCCCTGCCCCGCCACCAGGACCACGATAAGCAGCAGGACAGGCACGATGCCGCCCATACCAAACGCGATGCGCGCCAGCTTGCCTGCGTGCTTGCGCGCGACACGGAAACCCATTTCGCGCGTCAGGTAGTTCTCGGTGACGTGCGGGCGCTCCAGGAGCGTCACCGTCCCTATTGCGCCGAGGCCCGTGGCGCTCTCCGGCGTCGATAGCGGCCTGAGCGAAAGAAGACGCTCGCGCCAGCGCAGCTTGGCAATCCAGGCGGCCGCGACCAGGACGATCGCCGCGAAGGCCAGAAGACGGACGCTCCCGCTTCCGCATAGCGCGAAGAAGGTGGCAAGCGTCGCGCCGCCGGCCGCAGCGAAAAGCAGGTAGCAGATGGGTGTCAGCCCGGTGTTCCAGGCCTGGACCGACCTCAGCGAGGCGTAGATCATCGCTGTGCAGTAGACGGTGATAGCGCAGAGGATGGCGCC
>JBQCFA010000095.1:0-7296 GCA_051959695.1 Rhizobiaceae bacterium | reverse complement strand
CGGACTCGCCTATCCGCTGATCCGGCAGAAGACCTTGGCTAAGCCCCCCTCGGCCGAAGAGCGCCGCCGGGTTTCGCTCGTCGGAGGCCAGATCGCGCATGGCGGCCGCGGGCCCGCGCGGGTCACCGCGCTCGACGGGGTAAGCTTCTCGCTGAAGGCGGGGGACCGGCTGGCGCTGATCGGCACGAACGGCGCCGGCAAGACGACGCTGCTCAAGGTGCTCTACGGCATATTCGAGCCAACCGCGGGAAAAATCGACGTCAGCGGGCGCGTCGACGCGCTGTTCAACATCAATCTGGGTTTCCGGCCCGAAGCGACGGGACGACGCAACATCGAACTGCGCGGCCTCATCAACGGCTGGAGCGCGGCCGAGATCGCGGAGCGCATGGACAGCATCATCGCCTTCAGCGAAATGGGCGAATTCATCGACATGCCGTTCAAGTATTACAGCCAGGGCATGGCGGCCCGCCTCGCCTTCGCCACGGCGACCAGCTTCGAACCGGAAATCCTTCTGATGGACGAATGGATCGGCGCAGGCGATCCGCCTTTCCAGGAGAAAGCCAGGGAGCGCATGAACAGCGTTGTCGCCAGCGCCGGCATTATCGTGCTCGCCTCCCATAATCTCAGCCTGCTCGAAAAGACCTGCACGCGCGGCCTGATCCTCGAGCGCGGCAGCAACCTTTTCCTCGGACCGATCGGCGAAGCGCTCGACTTCTACAAACGGCGCGATTCCCGTGCGGCCTGAAGGTTCGGTCCTGCCGATCCCCCTCAACGCGCTGCCGTTCCGCGTGCCGGAGCGCATGCCCGTCTCGGCATGGATCGAGCACCTACCCTTCATGTTCTGGTTGATCGACGCCATGCGGCCGTCCTCCTTCGTCGAGCTCGGCACGCATAACGGCGCGTCCTACTGCGCGGCCTGCGAGGCCGTGCGCGCGCTCGATATCGAATGCCGCTGCTATGCCGTCGACACATGGAAGGGTGACGAGCATGCAGGCTTCTATGGCGCCGAAGTTCTCGACGACCTGAAGGCTCACCATGACCAGCGCTATTCCGGCTTTTCACGGCTGGTGCGGTCGACCTTTGACGAGGCGGCGGTGCATTTCGCCGAGGGCTCGATCGACCTGCTGCACATAGACGGCCTGCACAGCTACGAGGCCGTGCGCCACGATTTCGAAACCTGGCGGCCAAAGCTCGGCGAAGACGCGGTGGTGATACTGCACGACACCAATGTGCGCGAGCGCGGCTTCGGCGTTTCGCGGCTCTGGGCGGAAATCGCCGACGAGCGGCCGCACTTCGAGTTCCTGCACGGACACGGCCTGGGGATAGTCGCGATGGGGAAGGCGCCGACGCCGGCGCTCGCCTCGCTGTTCGAGGCCGGCCGGAGCGAGGCCGGGCGGAAGGAGATCCGCGCCGTCTTCGCCTATCTCGGCCAGGCGCTGCAACAGCGCGGCGACGCCGGCAGGGCCGAAGCGGCGAGCCGGCGGCGGATGGACGAGATCCACGCCATGATCGAGGCGGCCTTGCCCGCCGCCGCGGGTTCCGTGCGCGACGAGTTGAAGGCGGCCGCCGAGATCGCACGCCTCCGCGTCACGCTCGCCGCCAATCCCGACAACCATGGTGCGCTCGTCGGCCTCAGCCTCGCGTTGAACCGCGTCAACCGGGTGGCCGAGGCGATCGCGGCCATCGAACGCGCCATCGCGCTGTTGCCCGAGCCCGGCCGCTACGCCCATCTCGGCAATCTGCAGGCCCGCGCCGGCAACCGGCTCGCGGCGATAGCGGCCATGAAGGAAGCGGTCGCCCGCGCGCCCGGACAGCCGCAGTTCGCCGAAAGGCTGAAGCAGCTGGAGGAAGACCTCGAAAAGCAGGCGGCGCCCGGGGCACAGCCATGAGCCTGCCACCTCCCCACGTGGAGAGAACGGCCGGCACGGCAGGCGGTGGCGCGCAAAAGCCGCGTGAGCGTAAGCTGGAAAGCCGTTGAAACGGCACGGAAAACCCTTCCCCCCGCCGCCGCGCGGCTAATTTCCGGACCGCATCTTTATCCACGCCCGCGGCGCCGGTGCGATGATCGGCGCCAGCGAAATCGCGCATGGAGACGCGGAAAGATGGCCACCGAGACGACCGACATCCTTGCCCTGCCCTACATCATGCCATCGCAGGCGCAGAAGCATGTGACGCACAACGAGGCGATCGCCGCGCTCGACCTCCTCGTGCAGACCGTCGTCGCCGACGAGGCGGCCGCGCCGCCGGAAACGCCGGCTCCCGGCGACCGGCTGATCGTGGCTCCGGACCCAACCGGCGCCTTCGCCGGGCAAACGAACGCCATCGCAGTCTATCGCGACGGAGGCTGGGTCTTCGTCGCCCCCCAAATCGGCTGGACGGCGTACGACCGGACACGCGAGCGCGTCGTCGTCTTCACGGGCACTGGCTGGGAAGAGTTGCCGCCGCCGCGGGCACTCGCCGCCGACACGGTCGGCATCAACGCCACGGCCGATGCCGGCAATCGCCTTGCCGTCGCCTCGGCAGCGAGCCTCTTCACCCACGAGGGGACGGACCACCAGCTGAAGGTGAACAAGGCGGCGGAAGCCAATACCGCTTCGCTGCTTTTTCAGGACGGCTATTCGGGCCGCGCCGAGATGGGCCTCGCCGGAAATGACGACTTCACCGTCAAGGTCAGTCCGGACGGCGTGTCGTGGAAAAGCGCGATGACCATCGACCGCGCCACCGGCAGGCCGTCCTTCCCGGAGGGTGTCGCCGGCTTTCGCGAGGTGCTATCGGCCAACCGGACCTATTACGTGCGCACGACCGGATCCGACGGCAATGACGGCCTCAGCGCCGGCACGGCCTTCCTGACGATCCAGGCGGCCGTCAATACGGCTCTGGCGCTCGACATGTCGATCCATTCGGTGACGATCGATGTCGGCGCCGGCACATTCGCCGAAGGCAATCTCCTCACCGTCAACGGCAACGGCAACGCCCGGATCACCATAAAGGGGGCCGGCTACGACCAGACCACGCTCACGGCCGTGAACTACGGCGTCCAGACCGCTTACGGCGTGGTGCTGACGCTGAAGGACATCGACATCGCCGCGGGCATCATCGGGCTGACGGCCATAAGCGGGTCGATCGTGAACCTCGCCGGAACGGTGCAGTTCAGCGGCGGCGGCTCTTACCTGATGTCCGCCGGCAGCGGAGGCAGCATCGTGGCGGTCGGTGGCACCGTGCGGATCAATTCCGACACGGTCTACATCGTCAATGTCGGCGCGTTCGGATATGTCCAGTTCGCCGTCGCCACGATCGCCATTGCAAAAGACATCACGGCGGGCGCCACGATCAATGCGTCCGAGCTTGGCGTCGTCCGCTGCACCGCCTCCTCGGTCACATGGGACGTCTCAGGCGGAACGGTGACCGGCCAGCGATACAGGGCCAGTTTCAATGCCGTGATCGATACAGTTACCGGTGGAGGGGCCGACTATTTCCCAGGGACTGCGGCCGGTGCCGCCTCGACCGGAGCACAATATGGGTGAGCATCGATCAAGTCGGCTCACGGGCGAAATCCTGCAGAAGCCATCCATCTGAAGCAGCAACCCGGACTGGCGATCAGTATGTCTAATACGTTCATTTCGCAGCCGTAGGACGCTGCCTTGCTTCCGCCCGATCCGCTAGTTACTCGGTTCGTCATTGTCGACTCCGACTCACAGGTTAGAAATTGTAAATGCGCGATCTGGTCTTCGTTCATATACCCAAGACCGCAGGAACCTCGCTTCGGTCAGCCCTTGTTGCGGCATTTCCAGAGAAGCGCGTACTGTTTGACTACGGCGAAACCGAGCGACTTACGAGCAATGAAATTCGTGAAATTCGCTATTCTGGAAAAAATAAGCCTGAGCGATTAAGAGAGTTAACTGGCTCCACTCCAATTGTCCTTATGGGTCATTTTCCAGCCCGCGACTATTTGGACCTATTTGCCTATGAAAACTTCATCACTTTCGTCAGGGAACCTATTGCCCGCGTTATATCGGATTACAAACATTTTGTACGTCACTTCGCATTTAAGGAAAGTCTTGTTGAGTTTGCTTCTCAGCCGGCGCTAAGAAACCGCCAGTCTGCCTTTTTGATGGATCTTAATATAGATGATATTGGTTTTATAGGCGTGGCAGAGGAATACGATAATTCTATTGTGCGCCTGGGTGATTTTCTAGGCAGAGAAATTAGGAACGTCAAATCCAATCAAGCTCCAGATGATCAGATAGTTGCCGTAAGCGACGAGGAAATAGAAATCGTACGAAACCTTAACCTCGATGACATCATGCTCTATCGGCATGTCCTTGATATGAAAGCGAAAAGGGTGACGAAAGGCATCTCTGGAGTTCGAGGATCCGCCACCAGAACCGATAATCACTCAATCCGTGGGTGGGCTGTGTGTACAGACACAAAACGTATCGTCAGACTCGGTCTTGAAATAGATGGCTCTGTAATTAGCGAAGACGGTATAATCTGTGATATCTATCGTCCAGATCTTATTACTTCAGGTGAAAGTCCGAATGGTCTAGGCGGATTCGAAATCGACCTCTCTCCATACAGCGCCCAAAAGCCAAGAGTAGTTCGTATATTTTCCGACGACTGGTCTCTTACTATTTGATTATTTTCAATCATCAGATTTATTGAGAATTTTTTTATATCTGTTACTTCTCCAAATCCATCTGGTTATTTTTTGTTTCAGCCTATCTCAATCCTATTGAAAAATTTTCTGTGTCCAGTGTTAGGCTTGGCGAATAATATGGATCGTTTCTTAAATCTTTTTCCCACCTTCCGATCATGTAAATTACTTCCTTATTGAACCTTTCCTTCTTTTCCAGACTATCCTCCTCGCCGCGCGATTTACTCTCGAGGTGATAGAGTTCTGCAAAAGGCGTCCAGACGTTTTGATATCCCGCCTCGCGGACCTTCAGGCAGAAATCGACATCGTTGAAGGCAACTTTCAGGTCTTTCTCGTTCAGGCCTCCTACCTCCCCGTACACCTCTTTGCGTACAAGGAGGCAGGCTGCGGTCACGGCCGACAGATTTTGCACGAGTTTCAATCGCGCGAAATATCCCGGAGAGCTGCGCGGGAACAGCTTGTGCGAATGCCCGGCCACCCCTCCGATCCCCAGGATCACGCCGGCGTGCTGTATCGTGTCGTCGGCGTAGTAGAGCTTGGCGCCGACGCAGCCTATGTCCGGCTGCACCGCCCATGAGACCATCTCGGTCAGCCAGTCGGGCGAAATCACCTCGATGTCGTTGTTGACCAGCCCGACGATCGAGCCCTTCGCCTTCTTCACGGCGAAATTGTTGATGGCCGAATAGTTGAACGGCTCGTCGTAGGCGAGGATGCGGGCGGCCTTCTCGTTCTTCAGCTCCCTGAAGTAGGCCAGCGTCTCCGGCTCGGTCGAGCCGTTGTCGACGACGACGATCTCGTAGTTGCCATAGGTCGTCTTCGAGCGGATCGATTCGATGCAGCCGCGCAGGAGTTCCACCCTGTCACGCGTCGGGATGATCAGGCTGACCAGCGGCGCCGGATCCGGCACGTCGAAGCGCAGCCGGTAGAACGGCGTATCCGGCGCCTCCTCGACGCGCGCGGGCAGGCGCATCCGATCGACATGCTCCTCCAGCGCACGCTTGCCGGCGGCGTAGGCGTAGGATTTCTCCGAGCCAGCGACCGCGGTGGAGCCGGCCACGGCGCGCCAGTGGTAGAGCACCTTCGGGATGTGGCGGATCTTCGCCATGTCGATACGTTCGAGAACGCGCAAATTGAGGTCGTAGTCCTGGCTGCCCTCGAAGCCCGGCCGCCAGCCGCCCACGGCGCGAATGTTCGCGGCTCGGTGCACAGTCAAATGGTTCAGGTAGTTCTGCGATCGGAACAGTTCGCGCGAGAAATCGGGCTTGAAATAAGGCTCGTAGCGCCGGCCATTTTCGCCCAGCTTGTCCTCGTCGGAATAGATGACCTCGGCATCCGGATGCCGCGCGATCTCCAGCGCGATCTCGGCGAGCGAATGCGGCCGCAGAAGGTCGTCATGGTCGAACATCGCCACCCATTCGCCGGTGACGAGCGCGAAGGCCGAATTGGTGGCGTGCGAGATGTGCCCGTTCTCTTCGCGGAAGGCGATTTTGACGCGCGGGTCGGCGCGGCTCCAGCGTTCGAGGATGGGGCGCACATGCGGAGCGGTGGAGCAGTCGTCGGCGATGCACAGCTCCCAATCCGGATAGATCTGGCCGGCGACGGAGGCGATTGCCTCCTCCAGCAGGTTTTCCGGCGTGTTGTAGACGGGCATGATGACGCTGATCTTCGGCCTCTCGGCCAGCGCCTCGACGGCGGCGCGCACCGCCCGGGCATCGCGCTTCTCGTCGAAATCGTGGCGGGCGATCCAGTCGTCATAAGTTCCGGTTCCGGTCTGGATGTTGGGCGTCTCGCGCATCTGCAGGAAGACGGGCTGGCGCAGCGCCTTCAGGTAGATCGGAAGCTGGCGGAGAAAGGCGCGCGGATGCCGCCGCATCACGCTGAGGCCCTGGCGGCCGAGCGCAAGCGCACGCTCGTGCGGACCCTGCAGCTTGAAGCGGAAGCTCGATATGGTGAAGTCGCAGGGCGCCTCGGTCGGATCGAGCCGGACGATCAGCACCGGAAAGGGCAGGCGCACGATGGCGAAATATCCGCTGTTCCGGCTGTTCGGCCTCAGGCGCGTGGAAAAGACCTCACTGAAGCCACCGCCGAAATCGAAATACACCTGCGGCCGCAGGCGCTCCTCGGAGGAAATCCCGAGATCGATGCGGTACCATCCGGGCTCGATCGCGTGTTCGGGCTTGAAGACAAGCTGAGGGTCGCCGTCCAGCGCCTTCAGGTCGTCGCCGTCCGTCCTTACGCCAATGAATTCCGTAGAAACGCCGGCTTCCAGTAGCTCGATCCGCGCCATGACTCCCCGTGCATGCACTCTCTCCCGCCCGCCTTCGACCACGGCGCACAAGCGAAGGCGATTGCCATCAGGTCCGAGTCATGTCCCTAGGTGGTTATAGCCGGGTATCCAGACGGCGCAACGATAATCGGCTCGATCAGCCCTCGGCGATGGCGGGCACGAAGCGTCCCTCACGATAGCCGTGCTCGACGAAATGGGCCTGCGCCCTGCCCTCGCTTCCCGGCTCCAGGAGGATGTGTTCGAGATCGGGGTAGATTCGGCAGTAGATTTCGGGGTCGAAGCCGTTTAGGCCCGGAAGCCTCCCCTCGAAATAGCCGTATCGCACATAGTGCTCATGGGCTGACGTGAAGTCCCC
>JBQCFA010000094.1:0-3448 GCA_051959695.1 Rhizobiaceae bacterium | reverse complement strand
GATCTTCCCGACGGACAAGGCTGGGCGGTGGAGCGCATCAACCTTTCCACGCACAACGGCACGCATCTCGACGCGCCCTGGCACTATCACCCGACGCAGGATCGCGGAAAACCGGCCATGCGGATCGATGAGGTTCCGCTCGAATGGTGCTTCCAGCCGGGCGTCAAGCTCGATTTCCGCCGTTTCGAGGACGGCTACGTGGCCACCGCCGCCGATGTCGAGTCGGAGCTGAAGCGCATCGGCCACGAGTTGAAGCCGCTCGAGATCGTGGTGGTCAATACGTCGGCCGGCGCCAAGTTCGGACGCCAGGACTACGTGGCCAGCGGCTGCGGGATGGGCTACGACGCGACAATGTATCTGTTGGAACGCGGCGTCCGCGTGACCGGAACCGACGGCTGGAGCTGGGACGCGCCCTTCGTGCACACAGCAAAGAAATATGCGCAGACGGGCGATGCCTCGATCATCTGGGAGGGCCACAAGGCAGGCCGTCACATCGGCTACAGCCACATCGAGAAGCTGCACAATCTCGAGCAGTTGCCTGCCGACGGTTTCATGATCAGCTGCTTTCCGGTCAAGATCGAGAAAGCTTCCGCCGGCTGGACACGCGCCGTCGCCATACTGGAAGCTTGACGTCGACGCCCTTGGAATGAGGCACCCCAGGCATCGTCTCCAGCGGAATGCCCGGGAATATCTGCCGACGCCCGGCTTCTAAAACGGCGGACGGGATGTTCCGCTTTATCGGGTCGGCATGCCCTTCGGCGGCAAGGCGCGCTTCTGGGCGGCGATGCGGAACGGCGCGTTGGGACCGCCGTAACCGGCATAGCCATTGCGGCGTTCCACGATCTCGAAGAAGAAGCCCTCGCCGAAATTGCGGCTGTAGAGCTGGAAGAACTCGCCCTTGTCGTCGCGGTCGTAGAGTATGTTGCCCAGGCGCAGTTTGCGGACGAGGCCTGGATCGAGGTCGAAGCGGGCCTCGAGGTCGTCATAATAGTTCGGTGAAATCGCCAGCGGCCTGAAACCGAGCGTGGCCATCCGCGCCGAGGTTGCGAGGATATCGCCTGTCGCGAGGGCTATGTGCTGGACGCTGGAACCGAAGCTTTCCGCGATGAAATGTCCGGCAAGCGTCCTGCGGTTCTCGGCGCCATTCAAGGTCAGCCGCAAGCCGCCGCCCGGGCTCTCTACCACCTGACTGCGCACCAGGCCGGCCGGATCGACAACATCGACCATCGGCTGCTTCGCCGTCCTGAAGATCGCCGTATAGAAGAGCAGCCAGGTCAGCATTTCCTCGTAGTTCATCGTCTGCGCGACATGGTCGATGGCCAGCAGCACAGCGCCGGTCGGGGCGGCCTGCTGGACCGGTTCGAACTCGACGTCCCAGACGCGCGCCAGCGCATCATCGATGAAGTAGATGACGCCGCCGCCCACGCCCCTGATCGCGGGAATGGCGATCTCACCCTCGCCCCGCTGTTCGGCAAAGGTCTCGGCGCCCAGCGCCCGCGCGCGTGCGACCGTCGCAGCCGCATCGACCACGCGCAGGCCGATCGCGTAGGCGTTGGTGCCATGCACGAGATAGGAGGAGTGGGCGAAGCCCTCATGGCTCGTATTGACGACGATGTTGATTCCCCGAGCTGCTCCCTGTCGCCACACGGCGACGTCGCGGTTACGGTGCTCGGCGGCCAGCGAAAACCCCATCGTCGCCAGAAGTGCGCCGAGTTCCTCCGCTTCCGCCTCGTCCGCGGCGAATTCGACAAACTCAACGCCCTTCACCTCGATGCGGTCGGGCATATCGGGCACCTCGATCCGAATGCCCGGCTCCTCGCGCTTGACACGGTCCATCAGCGCCACCAGCGAGCGGCGGCCATCCACCGCGATCGATTTCGGCGACCCGCCGCGGAACTGGTCGTTGAATATCTCCAGCGACAGCGGCCCTGCGTATCCCGTTGCCGCTACCGCGCGCATGAAGTCGACGACCGGCAGATCGCCCTGACCGGGCATGTTGCGGAAGTGTCGGCTCCAGTAGAGCAGGTCCATGTCGATCAGTGGCGCGTCGGCGAGCTGCACGATGAAGATGCGGTCGCTGGGGATTGCGCGGATTGTATCGACCTCGATGCCGCGCGCCAGCGTATGGAATGAATCGAGGATCAGCCCGACCGAGGGATGATCGGCGCGCCGCACGATCTCCCATGCGTCGCGATGGTCGTTGACGTGCCGGCCCCAGGCGAGTGCCTCATACCCGACCCTGATGTCATGCTTCTTTGCGCGCTCGCCCAACTCGGCGAAATCGGCCGCCGCGCGATCGATGCCGCCGAGCGCCAACTGAGAGACATTGGAACAGACCAGCATCAGGTCGGTTCCAAGCTCGCCCATCACCTCGAACTTGCGCTCGGCGCGGTCAAAGACCTTGGCGCGCTGTGGTTCGGGCATGCCCTCGAAGTCGCGGAACGGCTGGAACAGCGTGATCTCCAGCCCGTGGTCGCGCACCATGCGGCCGACCTCGGCCGGCGTGCCGTCAAAGGCCAGGAAATCCGTCTCGAAGATCTCCACACCGTCGAACCCCGCCGCGGCGATCGCCGCAAGCTTCTCGCGGAAATCGCCGCTGATCGAGACCGTCGCGATCGACGTCTTCATGAGGTTTCCCTTCCCATCGCGTCCACCAAGCGCCCCTGACGATCGATCGATCGGACAGCCGATATCAGGCGGAAATCGCGCTTCTCCCGGAAAGCCAGATCGGTAATTGCTGGAGGACCAACAGGCACGCGCGCCCGGTAGGGCTTCCCGTGCAAGCAGTCATCCATGGACAAGAGGTAGCGCCCACATTGCATGATTTCGAATACCAATTTCGCGGTCATTCGTAACGTCATGTTATGGTTATGGTCGCCGGCTTTGTGAGTTCATGCCCGCTGACAATCCAGCGAACTGGCCGCGGTCATTTCGGTGCGCAGCAGACGAAGAAACTGTTCTGCGAACGCGGAGAGAGATACGTCGTTCCGGTAGGCGGCATAGGTGTGGAAGGTGCTTTCGGCATCGATCCGGAGCCGCTTCAGCCCTGGCACGTGGCCATGCGCCACCGTGAATTCGTCGATGATCGCGATACCTAATCCCTGTGCCACGAGGCTGCAGACGGTTGTCCCGAACCTAGCCTTTATGTTCATCCGGTATTCCAGCCCGGAATTCCCGAACATGGCGGCCATGATCGCGCCATAGGGATCCCTCGGATTGATCCCGATCAAGGGAAATTCCGCCATCTCCTCGGGCGTAATACGTTCGCGTGAACCGAGGGGGCCGTTCTCGGGAACGA
This sequence comes from Rhizobiaceae bacterium, assembly GCA_051959695.1. Taxonomy (GTDB): domain Bacteria; phylum Pseudomonadota; class Alphaproteobacteria; order Rhizobiales; family Rhizobiaceae; genus Mesorhizobium_L. Next base: position 150 of record JBQCFA010000094.1, on the reverse strand, counting down.
TGCACAGAAGCCGGCCGCTGGCGAGAAGCTCGAACTTGATCAGCGGATGGTCGAAGCGGGAGGAAATCGCGACGAGTTCGCCCCGGCCGAGCAGAAGGTAGTCTATGGCCTCCTCGATCTTCAGGATGTTGATGTCGAGCGCGAGATCGG
>JBQCFA010000093.1:0-3631 GCA_051959695.1 Rhizobiaceae bacterium | reverse complement strand
TAGCCGAGCGAGCGCAGCGCCTCCGGCACGGCGCGGTTGATGATCTTGAAATAGCCGCCGCCGGCGAGCTTCTTGAACTTCACCAGCGCGAAGTCGGGCTCGATGCCGGTGGTGTCGCAATCCATGACCAGCCCGATCGTGCCGGTCGGCGCGATGACGGTGGCCTGCGCGTTGCGGAAGCCGTGCTCCTCGCCGAGCTCGATGGCGCGGTCCCAAGCCGCTCGGGCGTGATCCACAAGCTCCTTCTGCCAGACGTGACCGGCCTCGAGCGGCACCGGGTTGACCGACAGCTTCTCGTAGCCGTCATGCTCGCCATAGGCGGCGCGGCGGTGGTTGCGCATGACCCGCAGCATGTTCTCCGCGTTGCGGTCGTAGTCGGGGAAGGCGCCGAGTTCCGCCGCCATCTCCGCCGAGGTCGCATAGGCGGTGCCGGTCATGATCGCGGTGAGCGAGGCGCAGATGGCGCGGCCCGCGTCCGAATCATAGGGGATGCCGGCGGTCATCAACAGGCCGCCGATATTGGCGTAGCCGAGGCCGAGCGTGCGGTATTCATAGGAAAGCCGCGCGATCTCCTTCGACGGGAACTGCGCCATCATGACCGAGATTTCCAGCACCATGGTCCACAGGCGCACCGAATGCTCGTAGGCGGCGATGTCGATCGTGCCGTCGGCGTTGCGGTAGGGCAGGAGGTTGATCGAGGCGAGGTTGCAGGCCGTGTCGTCGAGGAACATGTATTCCGAGCACGGGTTCGACGCCCGGATCGGGCCGGCGGCCGGCGAGGTGTGCCACTCGTTCATCGTGGTGTTGAAGTGCAGGCCGGGATCGGCCGAGGCCCAGGCGGCATAGCCGATCTTGTCCCACAGATCGCGCGCCTTCAGCGTCTTCGCCACCTTGCCGTCGATGCGGTTGACGAGCTTCCACTCGCCGTCGTTCTCGACCGCGCGCAGGAAGTCTTCCTTGAGCGAGACGGAATTGTTGGAGTTCTGCCCGGAGACGGTGAGGTAGGCGTCGGAATCCCAGTCGGTATCGTAGGTCTTGAACTCGATCGACGTGTAGCCCTGCTTCGCGAACTGGATGACGCGCCGGACGTAGTTCTCCGGTACGGCGTCGCGCTTGGCCGCGCGGATGGCGCGCTTCAGCGCGGTGTTGATCGACGGGTCGAAGCAGTCGCCATTCGGGCCCTCGCAGTTGACGCAGGCGTTCATGATCTCGCCGAGATGCTTCTTGACGATCTTGGAGCCGGTAACGAGGGCCGCGACCTTCTGCTCCTCGTTCACCTTCCAGTCGATATATTGCTCGATGTCGGGATGATCGACGTCGACCACCACCATCTTGGCGGCCCGCCGCGTCGTGCCGCCCGACTTGATGGCGCCGGCGGCGCGATCGCCGATCTTGAGGAAGCTCATCAGGCCCGACGACTTGCCGCCGCCGGAGAGCCGCTCGCCCTCGCCGCGCAGGTGCGAGAAGTTGGAGCCGGTGCCGGAGCCGTATTTGAACAGCCGCGCCTCGCGCACCCAGAGGTCCATGATGCCGCCCTCGTTGACGAGGTCGTCGCCGACGGACTGGATGAAGCAGGCATGCGGCTGCGGATGCTCGTAGGCCGATTTCGACTTGGTGAGCTTGCCGGTGAAGGGATCGACGTAGAAATGGCCCTGGCTCGGGCCGTCGATGCCGTAGGCCCAGTGAAGGCCGGTGTTGAACCATTGCGGCGAATTGGGCGCTACGCGCTGGGTGGCGAGCATGTAGGCAAGCTCGTCGCGGAACGCGCGGGCATCCTCCTCGCTGGCGAAATAGCCGCCCTTCCAGCCCCAGTATGTCCAGGTGCCGGCCAGCCGGTCGAAGACCTGGCGCGCATCGGTTTCCGAGCCGTAGCGCTCGTTCTCCGGAAGTTTCGCGAGTTCGGCTTCGTCCGGCACCGACCGCCACAGGAAGGAGGGAACGTCGTTCTCCTCGACCTTCTTCAGGCGCGCCGCGACGCCGGCCTTGCGGAAATATTTCTGCGCCAGGACGTCGGTCGCGACCTGGGAGAATTGCGCCGGTACGTCGATATCGGCCAGCCGGAAGACGATCGACCCGTCCGGGTTCCTGATCTCGCTCACCGCCTTGCGGAACTCGATTTCCGTGTAAGCCGCCGCCTGGGAGGCGGACTGTGAAGCCTTGGTGAAACGCCGCTCGATGCGCATTTTCCTGGTCCCTTTTCCTCGTCAATATATAGCGCTTTTCGAACGGGATTTCTCCCCGTTTCGGCAAGCGCGACCCCGCCCGGTCCAGCCATCCGCCGATGGCCGGTTTCTCATGTCTCGCGGACCTTCCCGGCAATGCCGACCAGGCAGCCCTTCCGGCCTCCTCGCCGCTTCGCCGACGAACCCCGCAGGTTCTCTGGAACTCTATCCCGCCCGATTCGTCGGGCCGGGACTTGAACCGTATCTAGTGCCAAGCGTGCTATCAAACACTAAATATCGTGTTAACCGCAAATTTTACCCGCCCGGCTACCGACCCCAAACACGCCCGCAAACCCATCCTTTCCGCCGATCCCCGAGATGGGCGGAATGTTCCAAAACACTACTAGATCTGGAAAAAAGACCGGCCTCTGAACTCTCCGGCCGCACCGCGAACAGCAGTGCATGACCGATAAGAAGCGACTCGCTCGAAGGCGTCAAGGATTCGTTTCGTGACAACCGCGTGACGCAACATGTTGTGGGCGAGGCATGTGGATAGCGGGGAAGGGATGCGCTATCCGAATGCGTTCGCATGCTTGTGGCAAAGCCGCCACATCCTATATTGCGGGCGACTCGAACGCGGGACGGCAGATTGCTCAAGAAGAACGAAATCCAGCCCCGGCATTATCGCGACGCCATGGCGAATTTCGCCGGGCATGTGCATGTGGTGACCACCGATGGGCCGGGCGGGCGGCGCGGCACGACGGTCATCGCCGCCTGCTCCGTTTCCGACGACCCGCCCACCGTGCTCGTCTGCCTGATGCGGACAAACCCGGCGAACGACGTGTTCGTGGAGAACGGTGTCTTCGCTTTGAACACGCTCGGCCACGGCCACGAGAAGCTCGCCAACGCCTTTTCCGGACTTGGCAGGCTTTCCCAGGACGAACGGTTCGCCACGGCCGAGTGGGACACGATCTCGACCGGCTCGCCGACGCTTGTCGACGCGCTGTCGGTCTTCGACTGCCGCATCGTCGAGGCCAAGGACATGGCGACTCATCGTGTGCTTTTTGGCAAGGTGACAGGTCTGCGCGTCGGGAATAAGGTCCGGCCGCTCATCTATCACGACCGCAATTATCACGGCCTGTGAAAACCGGCCGCTGGAGTTTTCATGCCTGATCCGAACCCTCGCGCGGCATCCAGATCGGTCCCCGGATCTATCGAGGAGACGCTTTCGCTGCTCGAAGGCGCCGACTATGTCGCCGACCGCGCGCTGGCTACGGTGCTTTTCCTGGCGCTCAGGCTGAAGCGGCCGCTCTTCCTCGAGGGCGAGGCCGGCGTCGGCAAGACCGAGATCGCCAAGGTGCTGGCTTCGGCGCTCGGCCGGCGGCTGATCCGCCTGCAGTGCTACGAGGGGCTCGACGTGTCCTCCGCGGTCTATGAGTGGAACTACGCCGCGCAGATGATCGAGATCC
>JBQCFA010000092.1:0-3370 GCA_051959695.1 Rhizobiaceae bacterium | reverse complement strand
ATGCTGTAGGTGTCGAAGGAGAGCATTGCGCCCGACAGACCGGCGATTCCGGCGCTCAACGCGAAGGCCAGTGTGTGATAGAACGATACCGAGATGCCGAGCGAGCGGGCGACCACCTCATCCTGCCGGATGGCATCAAAGGCGCGGCCGATGCCGGTCCGGTTCAACACGCTGAGGAAGAGGACGAGGACGGCGAGGAACACCAAGAGTTCGCCAAGCCCCACTACTTTCGGAATGCCGTTGATGCCCAGCGCACCGCCCGTCAGCCCTTCCGCGTAGAGAGCGAGGGTACGGACGATTTCGACAAAGGCGAGCGTCGCGATCGCCTGGAAGTGGCCGCTCAGGCGCGCCAGCGGCCAGGAAAGGACGAGCCCGGCGGCGATCGACAGCAGGGTGGCAGCTCCGGCGGCCAAGAAGGGCTGGACGCCGTACGTCTTCAGGAGGATGGCGGCGCAGTAGGCGCCGATGGATGCGAAGCCGGCAGTCGAAATCGCAAACAGACCGCCCCGAAGCGCGATGTACTGGCTGAGTGCAAAGCCGGAGAAGATGCAGGCCGTCTCCAGGACAGTTCTGTAGCTGAACAGGAAATCGAGCATCTTCAGGCCTTCCGGTATTCGTGATGTAGGCCGGTGAAGATGCCGTTGGGGCGCACGAGAAGCACGACGAAGAGGACCAGGAAAAGTATGGCGTCGCTGAGCTGCGAGGAGAGGTAGCTGACGGTCAGCGCTTCCACCACGCCGAAGAACAGGCTTGCGATCAGCGCGCCGGAAATGCTGCCGAGACCGCCGAGCACGATGATGGCGAAAGCTCGCAGCAGCATCGGATCGCCCATGAAATAGCTGACCGAATTATACGCGACGCCAAGGATCACGCCGGCCGCCCCGGCCAGCGCGCCCGACAGGAAAAAAGTCTGGAGATAGATGTTGCGCGGACTGATGCCGAGCAGACGCGACATACGCTCGTTGATCGCCACGGCGCGCACCTGGGAGCCGAATTTGGTGCGGAAAAGATAGAAGCCGACCAGCGCCATCAGGATCAGCGCGCAAAGGACGATCACGATGTTCTGCAACGAAATGATGAGACCGCCCACGCGGTAGTTGACGAAAGGAAAGATATCGAGCGGGTAGTTCAGGATCTGCGCGCCGGTCAGCTGCTGTGCGATGTTGACGAGGATCAGGTTGGCACCGATGCTGGAAACGATCGTCGCCAGTTCGTCGCCATTCCGCTTTCTGAGAGGCCGGAACGCAACGAAGTCGATCGCCACGCTCGTCAGGCCGCCGAAGACCATCGCGACGATGGTCGCCAGCCAGAGCGGCAGGGATAGCTGGGTGACCATGTAGAGGCCGGCGAGGGCGCCCCACATGAAGACGGCTCCATGTGCCAGATTCAGAATGCGGTAGACGCCGTAGATGATCGTGAGGCCGAGCGCGAAGAGCGCATAGACCATGCCGCTGACGAGGCCGTTCAGGATCTGCTGCTCGAGCATTCTACCGGGCCCTGACTACGCAACGCCAGGACATGGGTGGGCGGCCGCCGGCCGTCGGCGTCCGCAGGCCCATAATCGCTCATTCAATTCCAGCGTCAGGGCAGATCCTCCCATTTATTTCGCTAGGCGAAAATTATTGCGCCAGTTAATGGGATGACCTTCGGCTTGTCAAACGATTTCGGAAACGGCCTGCGCGGCGGCGTCGATGAACTGGGGGAGGAGTACCGGCTTGCCGAAGGTCGGCCAATCTCCGAACCGCGCAGGCACCAGCGCCGCGGCGAGCCGGCCGAGACCTTCGAAGCCGGCCTATTCCTCTGCCGCTTTGCCGGCGGGCAGTCCTCTGCCGATCAGCGAATGGGCAAGGCCCGGGAAGCGGTCGAGCATATGAGAGATGTGCGTCGCGGAAAGCTGCAGCTCCGTCAGGCGTTCCTCGATAATCTGCTCCGGCGTTAGCCGTGGCGTATATCCGGATGAGTTGATAGCGGCGACAACACGGCCCGACGCATCCTTGACTGGCACGGCAAGCGAGGTGATGCCGTAGTCGAGCTGATCAACGGCAACGGTATAGCCGCTGCGTCGCGCACTGCGCAGTATTTCCGCTAGTTGGCCGGGGTCGACGACCGTCTGGTCCGTCAGCTTGCGAGGCTGGAACTCCTGCCAATAGCGGGCCAAATCCTCCTCGGGCAGCGCCGCGAGAAGGATCCGGCCCATGGATGTCGCGTAGGCCGGATAGGTGACGCCGACGCTTGCGGTGCGTCGCGTCGCCCTCAACTCGGAGAAATGGGCGATATAGAGGATGTCGACGCCGTCCAGGATGCTCATGGAGGCGGCGTCGCTGAAGCGAGTGACGACGCGGCGCAGTTCCGGCAGCACGGCTTCGTCGATCTGCGCTGCTCTCAGATAGGCTGAACCGAGCGTCAGGACCCGCGGCGCCAGCAGGAACCGTTTCTTGTGACGTTTGACGAAGCCGAGCGCCTCCAGCGTATGCAGGCTGCGGCGCGCCGTCGCCGGCGACATGCCCGTGATCGTCGCAACCTCCGTCAGCGCCATTTCGGGATGGTCGCGGGAAAATGCCTCGATCACCAGAAGCCCGCGGGCCAGCGCCTCGACGAAATCGGAATTTCGCTGTCCGATATCCTCCTTCATGGCTTTCCCTTTCCCCTCGGACATTTGCTCTTCGCGTGAAGCAGCGCGACTTGTGTAGCAGGCTGCGCCAAGAGCGCGCCAGTCTGCGGCGAGGCGATGCAGCAGTCCATCAACATTAAGCCCGAAACGGTCTCCCGTCCGATCGACTGCCGGCGCTCACCAATGGGAACCGGTTCCCCCTGGGTGTGCGAGCATCAGCGAAAGCGGTTGACACTCAGGAGGATTGCCCGCATACAAATCCAGTCAGTGAATTTTTTTTCGTCTAGCGAAATACAGGCTCCCGTGCGCATCGGCAAGCAAGATCATTCCTTCACCGCCGTCGCCACTTCCGACGCCGAGAGCATCACCGTCAGAGGGTATGATCTCTGTTCGGAACTGATCGGCGGCATCGGCTTCACCGAGTATTTCTGGCTGCTCGCAAACGGCAAGCGCCCATCGGAACTTCAGCGCCGTATCACGGACGCATGCATGGTGGCGATCGCCGAACACGGTCTGGTCCCGAGCGTCCAGGCTGCGCGGATGACGCTCGCAGCCGCTCCGGAATCCTGGCAGGGCGCGATGGCGGCCGGACTGCTTGGCATGGGAAGCGTGGTGGCAGGCAGTTCCGAGGTCGCCGGCCGCTATCTGGCCGACGTGCTGGCAGCAAGCCGCGAACCTGGCGCCGACCTGGAATCGGCCGTGCGATCCAGCCTCGAAGCGCGAAAGGAAGCCCGCGCCAAGGTGCCCGGCCGTGGCCCT
>JBQCFA010000091.1:0-2186 GCA_051959695.1 Rhizobiaceae bacterium | reverse complement strand
GTGGGATCGTGCCAGTCGCGCGCCTTGCCGTTGTTCACCCAGGTGAGCTTCAAATTGCCGGCGGATTCACGCTCCACCATCGCCGAGCCCTCCGCCGAGCCGAAATACCAATGAGCGGCGATGTCGTCATGCTTGGCGATCACAGAGGCGAGCTGGTCGCGGTCACCGGTGACGATGTTGACGACGCCGTCCGGCACGTCGCTGGTGTCGAGCACCTGATAGAGATCGCAGGCCGCCAGCGGTTGGCGCGGCGACGGCGTGACGACGACGCGGTTGCCCATAGCGATCGCCGGCAGTACCAGCGACAGGAAGGAGAGGAGGGGTGCCTCGTCGGGGCAGGAGATGCCGATCACTTCCCATGGCTCTGGCAGGGCCAGCGACAGCATGCGGGCCTGCGGCGCGCGCACCGCACCGTCATATTTATCGGTCCAGGCGGCGTAGTACATGGTGCGCGCCACGGACGCGGTGACTTCCTTCCTGGCCTGGGCGGGACTGCATCCGGTCGCCTGGCGCAAGCGCGTGGAAAATTCGCTGCTTCGAAGCTCCAGGTTCTCCGCAAGGAAATAGAGCACCTGCGCGCGCGCATGGCCCGTCATGCCGCCCCAGCCTTCGGCCTTGTGCGCGGCCTCGACCGCGTTCCTAATATCCTTGCGGTTGCCGTAGCCGACTTCCGTGACGGCCTTCCCGGAATGGTCGTGGACCGGGTAGGAATAGCCCGAATCCGGCCGCGCCTGCTTGCCGCCGATGTAGAGCTTTACGGTTCTGTCCAGCGCCGGACCCTCGCCGCCCGGCAAGCCTTCTTCGGTGGGCAGCGGCTCGTCGAGCGCCGGCGCTACCCGCGCCGGCTTCGCTTTCTTCAGCCACGCCGGCACGAGATATTCGTGCATGCCCTCACGGCCGCCTTCACGGCCGAAGCCGCTTTCCTTGTAGCCTCCGAAGCCGACGGCGCCATCGAACAGGTTGGTGGAGTTGATCCACACCACGCCGGATTTCACACGCCGCGCCGTGTCGAAGGCCGTGTCGAGGTTCTGTGACCAGATCGAGGCTGCCAACCCGTAGCGGCTGTTGTTGGCCAGTTGCACCGCCTCGCCCGGCGTGCGGAAACTCATCGCCGCCAGCACCGGGCCGAAGATCTCCTCCTGCGCCAGCGGCGAGGAAGGCGTAACGCCGGTGAACAGGCTTGGCGGGAAAAAGCAGCCCGGCCGGTCGGAAATCTCCTTCGCCCAGCTCGGCTGGAAGAGAGATGCCCCTTCCTTCACGCCGGCCGCGACCTTGTCGGCGATCGACTTGATCTGGACGGGCGCCACTACCGCACCGATATCGGTCGACTTGTCGAGCGGATCGCCGACGCGCAGCTTTTCCATGCGTGCGCGCAGCTTGCCGTAGAAACGCTCGGCGACGCTCTCCTGCACCAGCGCGCGCGAGCCGGCGCAGCAGACCTCACCCTGATTGAACCAGATCGCGTCGACCACGCCTTCCACCGCCGCGTCGAGATCGGCGTCGGCGAAGACGATGAAGGGCGACTTGCCTCCGAGTTCCAGCGACAGCTTCTTGCCCGATCCCGCGGTCTGCCTGCGAATGATGCGACCGACCTCGGTCGAGCCGGTGAAGGCGATCTTGGCGAAGCCCGGATGCGCCACCATCGCGGCACCGGTCTCGCCGCCGCCATTGACGATGTTGAAGACCCCGGCCGGCAGGCCGGCCTCGTTGCAGATTTCGGCGAAGGCGAGCGCCGTGAGCGGCGTGTGCTCGGCAGGTTTGAGCACCACGGTGCAGCCGGCTGCAAGCGCCGGCGCGACCTTCCAGGCCAGCATCAGGAGCGGGAAGTTCCACGGGATGATCTGGCCGCAGACGCCGGCCGCCACATGGCCGGGAAACTGTTCCTCGCGCAGTTCCGCCCAGCCTGCGTGGTGGTGGAAATGCCGTGCCACCAGTGGAATGTCGAGGTCGCGCGTTTCCCGGATCGGCTTGCCGTTGTCGATCGTCTCCAGCACGGCGAGGAAGCGCGAATGCTTCTGCACGGAGCGGGCGAGTGCGTAGAGATGGCGTGCGCGCTGGTTGCCAGAAAGCGCCGACCATTTGACGAAAGCCGATGTCGCGGCCTTCACCGCCCTGTCGACATCTTTCTCGCTGCCGTCAGCGACTTCCGCGATCTCCTGGCCGTTCGAGGGATCGAAGACCTTGAA
>JBQCFA010000090.1:0-8511 GCA_051959695.1 Rhizobiaceae bacterium | reverse complement strand
CTACCTGAAGGCGCACTATCCGGTCGAGTTCCTGGCGGCGTCGATGACGCTAGACATGTCGAACACCGACAAGCTCGCCGACTTCCGCCAGGACGCCATGCGCCTCGGCATCGACGTCGTGCCGCCCTCGGTGACGTCGTCCTTCCGCGATTTCGAGGTCGGCGAGAACCGCATCTTCTATTCGCTCGCCGCCATCAAGGGCGTCGGCGACGCCGCGGTCGAGCATATCGCGGCGGTGCGCAAGGCGAAGCCGTTCGCGAGCTTGGAGGACTTCTGCGCCCGCATCGATCCCAAGATCGTCGGCAAGCGGGTTTTCGAGAGCCTGATCGCCGCCGGCGCCTTCGACTGCTTCGGTCATGACCGCGCCGCGCTGACCGCGGGCGTCGATCGCCTGATGGGCATGGCCGCGCTTGCCCAGCAGGAGGCTTCGCTCGGCCAGGCCAACATGTTCGGCATCGCCGACCAGGGGCCGACCGAGAAGCTGCGGCTGCCGGCAGTTGACGCGTGGTTGCCGGCCGAAAGGCTGCATCGCGAGTTCCAGGCGGTCGGCTTCTACCTGTCCGCGCACCCGCTCGACGGCTACAGGACGCTCCTGCAGCGGATGCGGGTGCAGAACTGGACGGAGTTCTCCGGCGCCGTGAAGCGCGGCGCTTCCGCCGGTCGGCTCGCCGGCACCGTAACGTCCAAGCAGGAACGCAAGACCCGAACCGGCAACAAGATGGGTGTCATCCAGCTCTCCGACACTACCGGCCAGTTCGAGGCGGTGCTGTTCTCCGAGGCGCTGGCGCAATACCGCGATTTGCTGGAGCCCGGCCGCTCGGTGGTCATCACGGTTTCGGCGGAGGATCGCCCGGAGGGCATCAATCTGCGCATCCAGTCGGTGCAGGCGCTCGACGAGGAGGCGAGCCGCATGCGCCAGGAGATGCGTGTCTTCCTGCGCGACGCGGCGCCCGCCAATGCTCTCTCTGCCAGGCTCGATCGTGGCGGGGAGGGGCAGGTCTCGGTCGTGCTGATCAAGGAAGGCGGCGAGGCCGAGGTCGAGATCGAACTGCCCGACCGTTATCGCCTGTCGCCGCAGATCGCCGCCGCCATCCGCGCCGTGCCGGGCGTGGTGGAGGTGGAACTGGTGTGAGCCCGAGGCCTCCTTTCAACCGAACTTGGCCGGCTCGCCCCTCAGCGCCTCCTCCAGCATCTTCTCATACTTCCGGCGCGGCACGTCGATGGCGCCGAAGCGCTTCAGGTGCTCGGTGGTGAATTGCGTGTCGAGAAGCTTGAAGCCGCGCTCGTTCAACCGTTCGACGAGGGCGGCGAGGCAGACCTTGGAGGCGTCGCGTTCACGCGAGAACATGCTTTCGCCGAAGAAGACGCGGCCGAGCGTGACGCCGTAAAGTCCCCCGACGAGCCGGTCCTCGCGCCAGGCCTCGACGGTATGGCAGTTCCCCTGCTCGAAGAGGCGGGCGTAGGCGTCGCGGATAGGCTTGTTGATCCAGGTGCTGCGCCGTTGGGGCCGCGTCTCCGCGCAGCCTTCGATCACGCCCGTGAAGTCGCGGTCGAAGGCGATCTCGAACCTGCCGTGGCGGATGGTCTTCGCCAGGCTCTTCGGGATGTGGAAGCCGTCGAGCGGGATCACGCCGCGCGTCTCCGGCCGGACCCAGAACACTTCCGGATCGTCACCGCTCTCCGCCATGGGAAACACGCCGGACGCGTAGGCCCTCAGCAGGAGGTCCGTCGGTATGCCGAAGCCGGGTGCGAGCGGACGAGACATGGCATGAGCGCCCGCCGATCAGCCTTTGCCGGCCAGGTATTTTTCCAGCCAATGGATATCGTAGTCGCCATTGGCGATGTCGGCGTTGCCGATCAGGTCCTGGAAGAGCGGCAGCGTCGTCTTGATGCCATCGACGACGAATTCGTCGAGCGCGCGCCTGAGACGCATGAGCGCCTCGACCCGATTGCGGCCATGGACGATCAGCTTGCCGATCAAACTGTCGTAGTAGGGCGGGATCTTGTAGCCCGAATAGACGCCAGAATCGACGCGCACGCCGAGCCCGCCTGGCGTGTGGAAATGGTCGATCGTGCCAGGCGACGGCGTGAAGGTGCGCGGGTCCTCGGCGTTGATGCGGCACTCGATGGCATGGCCGTTGAACTGGACGTCCTTCTGCCGCACCGAGAGGCCGGCCCCGGATGCGACCCGTATCTGCTCGTGCACGAGATCGATGCCGGTGACCGCCTCGGTCACAGGATGCTCGACCTGGAGGCGCGTGTTCATCTCGATGAAATAGAACTCGCCGTTCTCGTAGAGGAATTCGATCGTGCCGGCGCCGGAATAGCCGAGATCGGCGATCGCCTTGGAGACGGTCGTGCCGATCTTGTCGCGTTCCTCGGCGTTGAGGGCAGGGGAATTGGCCTCCTCCCAGACCTTCTGGTGGCGCCGCTGCAGCGAACAGTCGCGCTCGCCCAGATGCACTGCCTTGCCGGCGCCGTCGCCCATCACCTGGACCTCGATATGGCGCGGCTTCTCGAGATACTTCTCGATATAGACGGCGTCGTCGCCGAAGGCGGCGCCGGCTTCCGAGCGGGCAGTCGAAAGCGCGACGGAGAGGTCTTCGGGACCGCGCGCGACCTTCATGCCGCGCCCGCCGCCGCCCGCCGCCGCCTTGATGATGACCGGATAGCCGATCTCGGCGGCGATGCGCGCTGCCTCGCGGTCGTCGGTGACCCCGCCCTCCGAGCCCGGAACGACGGGAATGCCGAGGCGTTTTGCCGTGCGCTTCGCCTCGATCTTGTCGCCCATGATGCGGATATGTTCCGCCGAAGGGCCGATGAAGGTGATGTTATGCGCGGCGAGGATGTCGGCGAACTTGGCGTTCTCGGAAAGAAAGCCGTAGCCGGGATGGATGGCGTCGGCCCCGGTGATCTCGCACGCCGCGACGATCTGGTGGATGTTGAGGTAGCTTTCGCGTGAGGCCGGCGGCCCGATGCACACGCTCTCGTCGGCCAGCCGAACATGCATGGCGTCGGCGTCGGCCGTCGAATGCACCGCCACCGTCTGGATGCCGAGTTCCTTGCACGCGCGCAGGATACGCAGGGCGATCTCGCCGCGATTGGCTATCAATACCTTCTGGAACACGCTCCGGCCCCGCTCAGTCGATGACGACGAGTGGCTCGCCGTACTCGACCGGCTGCCCGTCCTCGACCAGAATGGCGCTTACCGTGCCGGCGCGCGGCGACGGGATCTGGTTCATCGTCTTCATCGCCTCGATGATCAGGAGGGTCTGGCCCTCGCGCACGCTTTGGCCGACCTGGATGAACGCGTCCGCTCCCGGCGCCGGCGAGCGGTAGCAGGTGCCGACCATGGGAGAGGGGACCGCGTTCTTGGACGTCGTGTCGGCCGAGGCCGGAGCGGAGGGCGCCGTGGCGGTGGCTGGCGTCGCCTGCGGAGCGGACGCAGCCTGCAACGCCGGAAGGGCGAAGGACTGCGTCGCGGCGGCCGCCTGCCGTGAAACACGGACGCGGAAGTCCCCGCTTTCGACCTCGATCTCGGTCAGATTGGTGTCGTCGAGTATGCCCGCGAGATCGCGGATGAGTTGCTGATCGACATCGTTCTTCTTGATAGGCATTCGATTGCGCCCCTTTATTATGGTCAAAGCCGTTCGGCTATCGCCCGCAACGCCAGGCTGTAGCCGAGCGGGCCGAAGCCGCAGATCATCCCCGTGGCGACGGGAGCGACCATGGAGACATGTCGGAACGGCTCGCGCGCATGGATGTTGGAGAGATGCACTTCCGCCACGGGCAGCGGCGCGACCGAGCGGATCGCGTCGTGGATGGCGATGGACGTGTGCCCGTAGGCGCCGGGATTGATGATAAGGCCGGCCGCCTGTCCGCCCGCTTCCTGGATCCAGGTGACGAGGTCCCCTTCATGGTTCGACTGGCGGAAGTCCACATCGATCCCGAGCGACTTGCCCGTTTCGCGGCAATCCTCGCCGATCTCGTCGAGCGTCTTGCCGCCGTAGATGCCGGGCTCACGCTTGCCGAGCATGTTGAGATTGGGGCCGTTCAGTACAAAGACCGGTTTCAGAAGAAAGTCCTTTCGCTGCGCGCGGAACGTCTACATCGGCTTAGTCCGCGACGCAAACGGCGCAAGCGCCTTCTTCCAATGTCCACAGACGGTTGGCGTCGATTTAGCAGGTGGTGTGGTTGCAGGCACGCACATTGGCGAGCTTCTGGTCGAGAAGCTGCCGCCCGAGCGCGCCGACGACGACCTCGTCGCCGACGACATAGGAAGGCGTGCCGGTGATCGAGAGCTTGTTGGCGAGCTGATAGGTGTCCTCGATATCTTTCTGGATCGCCGGATCCGCCATTTCCTTGCGCAGGGCCGCCTCGTCCGCGCCGAGCGACAGGGCGATCTTCATCGCCTTGGCCTCGTCCGCATGTCCCTTGCCGCCTAGAAGCTGCTGATGGAAGTCGGCATATTTGTCCGGCATCAACTTATTGAAGGCCATGGAGACGACGCTGGCCTGCTGCGAATCCTCGCCGAAGATAGGCATGTCCTTAAGGACGAAACGCAAATCCTTGTTTTCCTTGACGAGCGCCTGCATGTCTGGAAGCGCCTGCTGGCAGAAATGGCAATTGTAGTCGAAGAACTCGACGATGCTGAGCTTGCCGTCCGGATTGCCGATGACGCCGTCATACGAGGCGTCGAAGATCTCCTTTGACGATCCGTCGATCGCCTTCTGCTGGGCGACCCTCTGCGCCGCGCCCTGCTTCTTCTCCAGGGCGTCCTGCACTTCCAGCATCACGTCCGGGTTCTTGACGAGGTAGTCGTGGACGATCGCCTCGATATCCGCCTTGTCGGCGCCGGCGAGGGGGGAATCGTCGGCCACTTTCACCACCTGCGGGGCCCCGACGGCCGACATCGGAGAACCCATGCCCGAAACGTAACCGGCGGCGAACACGGCGGCCGAAACGAAGACGCCGCCAAGCGCGATCACAATTGCATTCCTCATGGGCGTATCGTCCTCTTGCCTGCCGTCCCGCGTTTCGACCGTGGTCGAAGCACAGGACGCTCGGATTCCTCCATCCGAGATTAATTGTCAACGCGGGCCGAAGCCAGTCACGCCTTCGGGATCGCCGCGTCCGGCTGGAGCCGGCTGCCTTGTGATCCCCACGGCAATCGGGCATTTGTGCGGCGCGCCGCGATCCGGCGGCCGGAACAAGGAACGCTCAGCATGGCCATACCCGTTTCGGGGCGCAGCGCCGTCGAACCCTTCCACGCGATGGACGTGCTCGCCGAGGCGAACAGGCTGAGGGCCGCCGGCCGGGACGTGATCTCCATGGCGGTCGGGCAGCCTTCGGATCCCGCGCCGGAGATCGTGCGCGAGGCGGCCCGTGCGGCGCTTGCCGACGGACGCATCGGCTACACCGATGCGCTCGGCCTGGTGGGCCTTCGGGAGGCGATCGCCGCGCACTATGCCGATCACTACGGGATACAGGTGCCGGTCGGACGCATCGTCGTCACCACCGGGTCGTCGGCGGCGTTCAACCTTGCCTTCCTGACGCTTTTCGACCCTGGCGACCGCGTGGCGATCACCGCGCCCGGCTACCCGGCCTACCGCAACATCATGGCCGTCCTCGGCCTCGAAGTCGTCGAGATTCCACTCGGCGGCGAAGGCTACCTCACCGCCGCGGAGCTTGCCGAAGCGCATCGCCGACAACCGCTCAAGGGCGTTCTCTTCGCCAGTCCGGCGAACCCGACAGGTGCGATCATTCCCGACGCCGAGCTCGGGCGGCTGCTAGAATGCGCCGCTTCGCTCGGCATCGCGGCGATCTCGGACGAAATCTATCACCGGCTGAACTATGTCGGCGCAGACGTGACAGCGCTTGCCGTCGGGCCGGATGTGACGGTGATCAACTCCTTCTCGAAATATTACTGCATGACCGGCTGGCGCATCGGCTGGATGGTCTTGCCGGAGGAACTCGTCCGGCCGGTCGAGCGCGTGCAGCAAAGCCTCTACATCTCCGCGCCCGAGATATCCCAGCGCGCGGCCATCCGCGCCTTCGACGCAGGCAGGGAGCTCGACGCCGTGAGGGACCGCTACCGGCAGAGCCGCGACATGCTGCTCAAACGGCTCCCGCAGCTCGGCTTCCGCATTGCCGCGCCCATGGACGGCGCCTTCTACGCCTATTGCGATGTGTCTGCCCACACCAACGACAGCATGGAATTCGCCCGCCGCATGCTGGCAGAGGCGCATGTGGCGGCAACCCCCGGCCTCGACTTCGACATCGTCGAGGGCCATCGGTTCATGCGCTTCTCCTATGCGGGAAGCGTCACCGACATGGTCGAAGCAACGGACCGCATCGAACGCTGGCTGGCGGGCTTGTCCGGGTGAAGCAGCATGGGCCGTGACTTGCAGGTCATCGGTTGTGCCGGGGCTTGCCGCGCGGCTGGCGATCTCCCATCTGCTTCAGTCGGTAGTCGAGCAGCCGCTGGAAGCGAGCCTCGAAATTGACGCTTTCGACCCGGTCGAACTGAAGCTGCGCCCTGTCGTGCTGGTCTAGGACCCTGGCGGTGGCCTGCTTCACCTTCGCCGCCATGTCCGCGCAGGTCGCCGCCGACCCGAGGGAGCGGATCGACTGCTCCAGTCGCCGGGCATAGTCCCTGCCGATGTCCACGTGCAGGCCTTCATGCCGGCGTATGTCGTAGTCGAGCGTGTCCCAGATGATGCGCATGTCCGCCTCCGGTCTCCGCCGCGGCTTCCAGCGCGGCAGGATCACCTCCACCTTGAGGATGGTACTGGCATTCGATATCCGGCACCTGCCGCCTTGCTGCACATAGGTCGTCTTCGTGTTGAACTGCATCCGGGTCGCGCCGGGATGCTTGCCGCCCGAACTCTCGACCCTCGGCCCCCGCGTCCGAAGCTGCGTGTCCAGTTCGTCCAGCGTCGACGCATTGAGCGTGAAGTAGCTGTATTTCTTGACGACGCTGGCGGCGAAGGCCGGACCGGCTGGCAGGAGCAGCATGCACATTGCGGCCGAAATCCATTTCCGGCACCGCTGCGAGCGGCGTCCGGGTATGCAAAGGCCGTTGATTTTCGGTCCGGGCCGCATCAGAAAGCCACTCCAGCGATAGGGAGCATCTTTCCAGCATGACCGTTCGCCGGTGGCAACTGGCTCATGGCCGCAGCCTCGAATTCGGCGTCGAGGCGCTCGTCATGGGCATTCTGAACGTCACGCCCGACTCCTTTGCCGATGGCGGGCGCTATGTCACGCCGGAAAGCGCGCTGGCGCAGGCAAGGCGGATGCGTGAAGAGGGCGCGGCGATCATCGATGTCGGCGGCGAGTCGACCCGACCCGGTGCGCGCCCGGTGACCGCGAAGGAGGAGCAGGAGCGCATCCTGCCGATCATCGAGGCCGTGGCCGAAGCCGGATCGATCGTATCGGTGGACACCTACCGCGCCGGAACCGCGCGTCTCGCGGTGGCCAAGGGCGCCCATATCGTCAACGACGTGTGGGGCGCGCAGCGCGAGCCCGATATCGCCCGCGTCGCCGCCGAGACCGGCGCCGGCCTCGTCCTGATGCACACGGGGCGCGAGCGGCAGAAGGAGCCGGACGTCATCGCCGACCAGTTCGCCTTCCTCGAAAAGTCGGTCGCCATCGCCCGCGCGGCCGGCGTCGCGGAGGAGAACATCGTTCTCGATCCGGGTTTCGGCTTTGCCAAGGAGACGGCCGCCGACAACCTGGAACTGATGGCGCGCTTCGAGGAACTTGCGGCACTGGGCTTTCCGCTCGCCGTAGGTACGTCGCGCAAGCGTTTCGTCGGAAGCGTCGTCGGTCGGGCCGACGCCGACGATCGCGATGTCGGCACCGCTGCGACCAGCGTCATCCTGCGCTTGAAGGGCGCCGTCCTGTTTCGCGTCCACAATGTCGCAATCAACGTGGATGCCCTCAGGATGGCGGATGCTATGCTCGCACATATGCCGGCAGGACAAGGATAGCATTTGGCCATGCACGTGATCCGCATGAAGAACTGCGCGTTTTTCGCGCGCCATGGCGTCCTCGACGCGGAGGAGACGCTTGGCCAGCGATTCTATGTGGACGCGGAGTTCACCGTCGAGGCGGGCGAGGCGCTCGCCGAGGACCGGATTGACGCCACCGTGGACTACGGCGTCGCCTTCTCCGTGATCCAGGAGATCATCACCGGCCGCCGGCGCTACCTCATCGAGGCGCTGGCGCTGGAGGTGGCGCAGGCGCTCTGCCACCGCTTCCCGCGCATCGTCAGCGCCTCCATAACGGTGCGGAAGCCGAACGCCCCCGTGCAGGGCGTCCTTGATTATGTCGAGGCCACGGTTGTCTGGCCGCAGTAGGAGCGTCGCGTGGCTGGGGCTGGGCGGCAATCTCGGCGACCCGCGCGACGCCATGGCAAGCGCGCTGCGCACGATCGACGCCGATGCGGAGAGCCGGGTGCTCGCCGTCTCCTCGATCTACCGCACCCCGCCATGGGGCAGGACGGACCAG
>JBQCFA010000089.1:0-2493 GCA_051959695.1 Rhizobiaceae bacterium | reverse complement strand
GGTGGAAAATCATGATCGACGACGTCTACAATGCGAAAATTCTGGGCTTCGCTGGCAATATCCCGCGGATCGGCCGCCTGGAGCATCAGGATGCGACAGCGATGGCGCATTCGAAGCTTTGCGGCTCGACGGTGACGGTGGATATCAAGATGGACGGCGACGTCGTGACCGATTTTGCCCATGACGTGAAAGCCTGCGCGCTCGGGCAGGCATCGTCCTCGGTCATGGCAAGCCATGTCGTCGGCGCCCGTGCTGACGAGTTGCGCGCCGTCCGCGAGACCATGCGCAAGATGCTGAAGGAGAACGGGGCGCCGCCGGAAGGGCGCTTTGCCGATCTCAAATATCTGGAGCCGGTACGCGACTACAAGGCACGCCACGCTTCGACCATGCTGACCTTCGACGCCGTGGTGGACGCCATCGGCCAGATCGAGAAGAAGCGCGCCGGCGAGGCGGCCTGACTGTCCGATGGGCGCCGGCGCGAAAGGCCGCAATTTCGACGGCGAATGGCGCAGGACGCCCGGCCGCGTGCTCGGCACTTCCCTCATAAGGCTCTATCAGCTGACGCTTTCCGGTTTCGTCGGTCATTCCTGCCGTCACCTGCCGACGTGCTCGGAATACGGCTACGAGGCGATCGCGCGGCACGGGCTCTGGATCGGCGGATGGCTGGTGCTGTTCCGGGTGGCGCGCTGCGGCCCGGGCGGCACGCGCGGCCTCGATCCGGTGCCCGAGGAACTCGCGCCCGGCTACCGCTGGTACGCGCCGTGGCGGTACTGGTCGGTCGGTCGCCACCCGGTCTGAACGCCTAGCGCATCCGCCGTGCCCGCATGAGATGCGCGCCCGAATTGGGGCGGATGCCGGGTGGCGCCCCGAAATAGCGTGTGGCGATATCGCTGCCCGTGAGGTCTTCCAGATCGTCGAAGCCGAGGCCACGGAGCATCTCTGCCAGCTCGCCGGGATCGAAGAAGCTGATCCACGGCTCGCCTATTGATGCGACGCGGGCTGCCTGCTGCTGATGTTTGGCGCGCACCGTCTCGTCCCGCCGCTGCAGCGGTTCGGTGTAGTCGAAAACCACCTGCGAACCCGGTATGCGCGCGATGAAAGCCAATGTGGCGGCGATGGCCTCTGGAGTCAGATACGGCACGACGCCGAGCCAGGCGAAGAAGGCGGGAGCGTGAGCATCGTATCCCGCCCTGGCGAGTTCGTCGCCAAGGGATTGGTGTTCGAAATCAACCGGCACGAAAACCGCCGTTTCAGGCTCGGCGAAGCCGGCCGCGGCCAGCTTCTGGCGTTTCCAGCGCTGTGTTGCCGGATGGTCGACCTCGAAGACGCGCAGGCCGCGGGCCGCGTGGGGATTGCGTAGCGACAGCGTGTCGAGTCCGGCGCCCAGCACCACCGCCTGCCGGACGCCGCAGGCGACCGCCGAAGCGAGGGAATCGTCGGCGAAGCGGCTGCGCGCCGCCACGAACAGGCGCAGTCGCCGCGTGTAGTCGTCTTCGCTCCCAAGATCGGCCGGTGCGGGATCGCCTTCGCCAAGGAGGGGAATGGCGAACGGATCCGTGAAGACCGAAGCAAATGAAGAAATCTGGTGCCTTGCGCGCAAGCGGGCGACGCGCAAGGCAGTCGAACTGGGGCGAAGCTGATCCATGGGTCCTCGAATTTTAGTGCCGGCGACAGGCTGGGCAGACAATAGCGGCGCGTCAAGTCCGCCATGTGGCGGCCCTAGCCTTGGGATAGACCATCTTCTCCGTTGATTTCGGCTGCGCTTCTGCTCATGCTGCCTTCATTGCGCGGATTGCGCGATCATGGCCGTTATTCCACGGAGGGAAGTTCCATGGCTCACAAGTTCGAAATCTGGAAAGACAAGAAGGGCGAGTACCGCGTTCGCTTCAAATATAACAGCGAAGTGATGTTCTCTTCGGAGGGATATACCTCGAAATCGAGCGCGCAGAACGCGATCGACTCCATCAAGAAGAACGGACCGAAGGCGGAGGTCGAAGACAACAGCTGACGATCCGGTATCGTCCGGCCTGTTTGAAGGCCCGCACATCGGAAACCCGGTGGCTTTGGAGGCGCCGCTCGTAGGCTGTACGCGCGGCGCCTCCCGTCTTATGTAGCGCCCGTCGGTGGCGCACCTCCGCTGCCGGCCTCATCGCAATCCCACCCGCGCTCGTATGCGGGACTGGATAGGAGACATGACCATGGCCGACGCCAATTTGGGCGCCAAACCCGGCGCACCCGTTTCCCTCAAGTTTCCCGACGGCTCCTCGCGCGACTATCCCGCGACGATGACGGGCGCGGAGCTTGCCGAATCGATCTCGAAGTCGCTCGCCAAGAAGGCGATCGCCTACTCGCTCGACGGGCAGGTGCGCGATCTTTCCGATCCGATCGGCTCGTGGGGTAGTGTCGAAATTCTGACCCGAGAGAGCGAAGGTGCGCTCGAACTCATCCGCCACGACGCAGCCCACGTGCTGGCTGAGGCTGTGCAGGAACTAT
>JBQCFA010000088.1:0-2420 GCA_051959695.1 Rhizobiaceae bacterium | reverse complement strand
AAACCGGGCTAATCCTTCTTAAGCGACGGGATCGCATTCGACAAGCGATTTCATTTTCCCGAGGGAAGATGACTGGAAAATTTAGAAGCACGCACAAATCTGTTGGCGATGAGGATTATAATTTCGAATTGATATGCCAGTTATTTTGGTATATTGATAGGAGCTACTGTTTTTGGGAAAGTTATCTTAGTTTTTACAATTATAGATATAAAGAGTTCTATTATGAAGACCTGTTGCCTTCCCCGGATGAATACGTTGAATGTGTTTCAAATTTCCTGTCAGTTCCCAAGCCAGATACTGTATATAGTGGGCTAGAAATCCAGCGGGACGAAAAGACCGAGGAATGGGTCAATCGGTTCAAATCGGACATGGCACATCACGACTTTCTGGGAGCGTTGCGGGATAAGCCAGCATCAAGAACATTGCGAAACTTTGTAAGATTTGCGTCAAAAGAGCCAATGACAGGTTGGACGCAGCTCTTGTCTCAGTATTAACTTTGACGAACCGAACCAACCGGATACAATCGCTGTAGTGCGGTTGCAAATCTTCCAGAGCCGGTTACCATCCCAAGAAGTCGTTCCGGGATCGCCTCGCCAGTTTGCACAATACCCAAATGGGGCGACCCGCTTGTCCCACGCGGGGATAGCTTCGATCCCGAAAGCCTAATCTTTAGAAGCGCTAAGGCGTAGAGCGCCGCGCCGGCCGGCGTGGCCATAATTGAGCCATTCTCCCCGTTAACTTTTGTCGGTGGGCGGCGCGGGGCGAGCGATCAAGAGGCTCACGATGGACGCGTCCAACGATGTCGCGGTCGAAGACCGGGCTACCGACGAAAACGCCGAGCATGCCGCTCCCGCGGAACCGCGCATGGAAGAAGGGGCGGCCGACATGCCCGACACGCTCGGGTTCGAACTGGCCCTGCAGTTCCAGGACATCGGGGAAGACGGGTTCGAGGCGGCGGTGGCGGCCGCGGTCGACAGCATCGGCGGCGAACTGCTGTTCGAGATGCCGCTGCCCGCCGAAGCCGAATGCCAGCGGGTCGCCGCGATTTCGGTCGGATCCGGCGACGCGCGGCTTCTGATGCTCGTGCTGCAGCCGGTCGAGGGCGAGGCGCTGCGCGTCGAGCCCGTCGAGCAGAGCAGCCATCCGGTCGCCGGCATCGTCGCCGCCTATGCCGGGCTGATGCCGCACTTCGCGGCAGCCGCCTGATCGGACCAAGCTGGCCCAGCGTTTTGAGCCAGCGGTGCTGAGGCCTTAACCCCGGCGATCCGAGAGGCTACAGTCGCGCCTTACCTCGGAGGCGACCATGGCTGAAACCCGACCCCTCACCAATCTGCAGACCCGCGACATCGAATCGGTTCTGCATCCCTATACGCCGCTGCACAAGCTGAAGACGACGGGCACGCTCGTCATCGAGCGCGGCGAAGGCGTCTATGTCTACGATACGCACGGCAAGGCCTATATCGAGGGGATGTCGGGGCTGTGGTGCGCCGGACTCGGCTTCGGCGACGAGGAATTGATCGACGCGGCGACGCAGCAGCTCAGGACGTTGCCTTACTATCACCTCTTCGGCGCCAAGGGCATCGAGCCGGCGATCGAACTGGCCGAGAAGCTGAAGGAACTGGCGCCGGTGCCGATCTCCAAGGTGTTCTTCACCTCATCGGGGTCCGAAGCCAACGATACGCAGGTCAAGCTCGCCTGGTATCTCAACAACGCGCTCGGCCGGCCGAAAAAGAAGAAGATCATCTCGCGGCAGAAGGCCTATCACGGCGTCACCATCATGTCGGCGTCGCTGACCGGCCTGCCGGCCAACCATGCCGGCTTCGACCTGCCGATCGATCGCGTGCTGCATACGGATTGCCCGCATTATTATCGCTTCGGCAGGGACGGCGAGAGCGAGATGGAGTTCGTGGCGCGGATCGTTGCTTCCCTCCGCGCACTCATCGAGCGCGAGGGGGGCGACACGATCGCGGCGATGATAGCCGAGCCGGTAATGGGCGCCGGCGGCGTCATCGTGCCGCCGCAAGGCTACTACGCGGCCATCAAGGAAGTGCTCGACGAGCACGACATCTTCCTGATCGATGACGAGGTGATCAACGGCTTCGGCCGCACCGGCAACTGGTGGGGCTGCCAGACGCTCGGCATGACGCCGAAGACCATCTCCGCCGCCAAGCAGATGACCTCGGCCTACGCGCCGCTCGGCGCGGTCATGGTGCCGCAAGACATCTACGACGCCTATGTCGACCAGACCTCGAAGATCGGCACGTTCGGTCACGGTTTCACCTATGGTGGCCATCCGCTCGGCTGCGCGCTCGGCGTCAAGGCGATCGAGATCTACCAGAAGCGCGACATACTCGGCCATGTACGGTCGATCGCGCCGCTGTTCGAGAAGCGCATGAAGCAACTTGCCGAGCATCCGCTCG
>JBQCFA010000087.1:0-23565 GCA_051959695.1 Rhizobiaceae bacterium | reverse complement strand
GCCGCTCAGCAAGTCCGAGGAGAGGAACAGGTAGGCGCCGACGCAATCCTCGACCGTGCCTGCTCGGCCTTGCGGAATGGTCGCCACCATTGCCTTCATCTGCTCGTCCGTCGAATAGCGCTCGTGGAAAGGCGTGGCGATGACGCCGGGCGCGACGGCGTTGACGCGGATGCGGTGGGCGATCAGTTCCTTGGCCAGCCCCCTGGTGACGTTGGAAACGAAAGCCTTCGACGATCCGTAGAGGCCGGCCCCGCCGCCCGCGCCGTTGCGCGCGGCGATCGACGAGGTGTTGACGATGAAGCCGCCTTCCTTCCTCAGCCACGGGATCGCCACCCGGCAGGCCGTGATGACGGAACGGGCGTTGAGGTCCATCACGGCGTCGTACTGCTCATCCGTCATTTCGGCGTAGGGAACGCGTCCGAGCATGCCGCCGGCATTGTTGACGAGGCCGTCCAGCCGGCCGAAATGCCGTGCGGTTTCCTCCACGACGCGCTCGACTTCGGCGGATATGCTGAAATCACCCTTTACGAGAAAGGCTTCGCCGCCGCCGGCACGGATTTTCGCGGCGACACCCTCGGCGTCCTTGGCGCTTGAATTGTAATGGACGGCGACCCGGCATTTCTGCGCCGCGTAGGCGATGGCGAGCGCCGCACCGATCCCTGTCGAGGCGCCTGTCACCAGAACGGATTTGCCGGCGAGGTCGGGGATCGAAAGAGCGGACATGGGATTCTCCAGCGAATTGTGATGCGCGGCAGTCCTAACCATTCCGATGCAAGGTCCACAAGGCTTGTCCGGGCGAAGAATTGACTGATGCTGAGGCGATGAATCCGATTATCTTGGCAAGATTCTGAAAAAGCAGGGTAATTTTATTTATTGAGGCCTGCTTCGGCAGGCGAGGCCGTGCGTTCGCCTCGCCAGGGCATTTCCGGTTGCCTTGGCGTACGAAGGCGGGTATTGAGATTTCATGACCGCGCGTTCGATCAAGACCGTCTGGTGGTGGGGCTGCTGACAGCGGCCAGTCGACGCGCGTGCGCATGAAGATTGTGGTGGCCGCAACGGATGCTCCGGGCGGCCATTTTGTTTTCCCGGCTCCGTGCGAGGATGGAAGGGAATACGGCAATGACGACCGAAACTCTGGAAAATGGCGCCGAGCGCTATCACACGGCCGGCGGCATTTCGGTTACGCGGGAGCGGCACGGCACCCCGTATGAAGGCGCCATCGAGCGCTACATCGACGCTCTGGATACGCGACGCGGGGCCGTCTTCTCGTCGAACTACGAATATCCGGGCCGCTATACGAGATGGGATACGGCGATCATCGACCCACCGCTTGTCGTCAGCGCCAAGGGTCGGGCGATGCGGGTCGAAGCGCTCAACGAACGCGGCAAGGCCATGCTGCCGGCGATCCTGCGCGCCGTCGAAACCTTGGAGGAGGTGACGGTCCTGGAGCAAGACGCGACAGCCGTCGCCCTGAAAGTGGCCGAACCCGGCCGCGTATTCACCGAGGAGGAGCGCTCGCGGGCGCCGACGATCTTCACAGTGCTCAGGGCGATCGTCGGGCTGTTCCGGTCACCGGAAGACCCCAATCTCGGCCTCTACGGCGCCTTCGGCTATGACCTCGCCTTCCAGTTCGATCCGGTGGAATACAAGCTCGAACGGCCCGGCGACCAGCGCGACGTGGTTCTCTACCTGCCGGACGAGATACTTGTCGTCGACCACTACTCGGCTTCCGCCTGGCTCGACCGCTACGACTTCGCCGGCGAAGGTTGGACGACGGAGGGCGTGGCGCGCCAGGGAACGGTGCAGCCGTTCCAGCCGTCGGACAGGATCCCGCCGCGCTCGGACCATGAGCCCGGCGAATATGCGCGGCTGGTCGAGAAGGCGAAGGAAAGCTTCTTGCGCGGCGACCTTTTCGAGGTGGTGCCCGGGCAGAAGTTCCAGGAGCGTTGCGAGAGCATGCCGTCCGAGATCGCCAGGCGGCTGAAGGCGATCAACCCGTCGCCCTATTCCTTCTTCATCAATCTCGGCGACCAGGAATACCTGATCGGCGCCTCGCCGGAAATGTTCGTGCGCGTCAACGGCAGGCGCGTCGAGACCTGCCCGATTTCGGGGACGATCAGACGCGGCGACGACGCCATCTCGGATTCGGAGCAGATCCTGAAGCTCCTGAATTCGAAGAAGGACGAATCCGAGCTCACCATGTGCTCGGACGTCGATCGCAACGACAAGTCGAGGGTCTGCGAGCCGGGCTCGGTAAGGGTGATCGGCCGCCGGCAGATCGAGATGTATTCGCGGCTGATCCACACCGTCGATCATATCGAAGGCAGGCTGCGGGAAGGGATGGACGCATTCGACGCCTTCCTTTCGCACGCCTGGGCGGTGACGGTCACTGGCGCGCCGAAGCTGTGGGCCATGCGTTTCATCGAGAGCAACGAGAAGAGCCCGCGAGCCTGGTATGGCGGCGCCATCGGCATGGTGCACTTCAACGGCGATCTCAACACCGGGCTGACCCTGCGCACGATCCGCATCAAGGACGGCATTGCCGAGGTGAGGGCGGGAGCGACGCTGCTCTACGATTCCGTGCCGGAAGAGGAAGAAGCCGAGACGGAACTCAAGGCCTCGGCCATGCTTTCGGCCATCCGCGACGCGCGGGCCGGAAACGCGGTGAGCGTCGAGCGTCGCGGCGCGCATGTCGGGGCGGGCGTCAACGTGCTCCTGGTCGATCACGAGGATTCCTTCGTCCACACGCTCGCGAACTATTTTCGCCAGACGGGAGCCTCGGTCACCACCGTGCGGGCGCCTGTCGCCGAAGAAACGTTGGACCGGCTCGCCCCCGACCTGGTGGTGCTCTCGCCCGGACCGGGCTCGCCGACGGATTTCGGCTGCAAGGCCACGATCGAGATGGCGCGCAAGCGCGAACTGCCGATCTTCGGCGTATGCCTCGGGCTGCAGGCGTTGGCGGAAGCCTATGGCGGCGGCCTGAGGCAGCTCAGGGTGCCGATGCATGGCAAGCCGTCACGCATCAAGGTCGGCAAAGCCGGCATCATCTTCTCCGGTCTTCCCGGCGAGGTGACGGTCGGGCGCTACCATTCGATCTTCGCCGATCCGGCCAGGCTGCCGGAAGATTTCGTCGTCACCGCCGAGACGGACGACGGTGTCATCATGGCGTTCGAGCACCGCAAGGAGCCCGTCGCCGCGGTGCAGTTCCATCCGGAGTCGATCATGACGCTCGGACAGAACGCCGGCATGCGGATGATCGAGAACGTGGTGGCGCATCTGCCGCGCCGGGCGAAGGAAAAGGCGGCATAGCGCGACATGGCAACGCCCTCCAAGCGTCGCGTCGCCGCGCTGGCGGCCTGGTCCATTCCCGTGGCGCTGGCGGTGATGGCTTTGAAGTTCGCGGCGTGGTGGATCACGGATTCCGTCGCGCTCTATTCCGACGCGCTGGAATCGATCGTCAACGTGATCGCCGCGTTCTTCGCGTTATGGGCGATCCGCGTCAGCCATCTGCCGGCCGACGACAACCATCCCTTCGGCCACCACAAGGCAGAGTATCTTTCCGCCGTGGTGGAGGGGGCGATGATCATCGTCGCCGCCCTGCTCATCTTCCGGGAAGCGTTTTTCGCGCTCGAATCGCCCGCCCCGCTCGAGAGACCCTGGCCGGGCCTGGCCGTAAACGCGATCGGCGGGGTCCTCAACGCCATATGGGCCCTGGCGCTCATCCGTACGGGACGGCAGGAGAGGTCGCCCGCCCTCGACGCGGACGGCCGCCATATCCTCACCGACGTGTGGACCTCGGCCGGCGTGATCGTCGGCCTCATCGCGGCGGTGGCCACGGGATGGACCATTCTCGACCCTCTCCTCGCCATCGTCGTCGCCGTGAACATCCTCTACCAGGGCTGGCGCGTCATCGGCGCCTCGGTCCAGGGCCTAATGGATGTGGGCGTCGACGCCGAGCGGTCGATGCGCATCCGCGAAATCATCTCGACCAATGCCGGCGGGGCGCTCGAGGTGCACGACCTGAAAACCCGGATCGCCGGCCGCGCCACCTTCATCGAGTTCCACCTTGTCGTCGACGCAGCGATGAGCGTGGGCGACAGCCATGTCATCTGCGACCGGATCGAGGCGGCTCTGAAATCAGAGATCCCGAGCGTCCGCGTCGTCATCCACGTCGAGCCGGACGACGAGGCGAAACTGCCGAAGGGCACGACCTCCGTTCCGTTCGCGTAGCCGCGCTCAGTAAGTCGGCTGGTTTTCGCGGCCGTAGCGTGACACGCTGACAACCGCCGCAAGGACGGCGAAGCCCGCGCCGACGAAGAGCGCGGTCGTGGCGCCGCCGATGCCGAAGCGGCCAAGCAAAAGAGCGACGAGAGCGGCGCCGATCGTCTGGCCGGTCAGCCGCGCGGTGCCGAGCATGCCGCTGGCGGCGCCGCTGCGCGAGCGCGGCGCGGACGTGATGAGCGTGCGATTGTTGGGGGACTGGAAGCAACCGAAACCGATGCCGCAAAGCGCCATGCGCCAGGCGATGTCCCATATCGAGGGGTGCTGCGGCAAGAGCGCCAGAAGCAGCAGCCCGGCGGCTAGGAGGACAAGGCCGGTGCTGCCGAGCAGTGCCGTCGAATGCCGGTTCGACAGCTTTCCCGATATCGGCGCCATCAGCGCCACGGCAAGCGGCCATGGCGCGATGAGCAGGCCGACCTCGCCTGGAGGAAAGCCGTAGATCGTCTGGAAGCTGAAGGGCAGGGAGACAAAGGCCAGAATCTGCGCGGTGAACGAGGCGACGGAAGTCCCGATCGACAGGGCGAAGACCGGTATCTTCAGGAGGTCGAGCGGCAGCAGCGGTTCGCGCACGCGCAACTCGCGACGCACCAGCAGCGTACCCGTGAGGAGACAGGTTGCGGCCTGGGCCGCGACCCACACCCAGGAGAGCCCATGGCCGATGCTGTCGATCGTGGTCACGACGAGGCCGATCGAGGCGGCGCTCAGGACGGCGCTCACGAGATCGAAGGATCGGCTGGCCAGATCGTTGTCGGGCAGGCTGCGCAGCCCCATCACCCCGGCGGCGACGCCGAGCGGCAGGTTGATGAGGAAAAGCCAGGGCCAGCTCAGGACGGCCAGGATGAAGCCGGCGAGCGTCGGGCCGATAGTCGACCCGGCGCCGACGACCAGCGCGTTCAAGCCGATGGCGGTGCCGAACTTCGCCTTGGGCACGATGTAGCGCAAAAGCGCGGCGTTGACGCTCATCAAGCCGGAGGCTCCGATGCCCTGGACGATGCGCGACAGCGTCAGGAAGCCGAGCGATCCGGAAAGCGAGCAGGCAAGGGACGATGCGGTGAATAGCAGGACACCGAAGATGTAGATGCGTCGGTAGCCGTATATCTCGCCAAGCGATGCGAAGGGCAGCAGCGTCGTGACCACCGCCAACTGGTAGCCATTGACGATCCAGATCGAAACGGAGGGACTTGCCTTGAAATCCTCCGCGATCGTCGGCAGGGCCACATTGGCGATGGTGCCGTCGAGGACGGCGAGCGTAATGCCGACGATGAGCGTCGCCCAGGCCCAGTAGCGCATTGGCGTTTCAAGGCCGTCGGTGGGAATTCTCGTGGATTCTGTCACGGACGAAAACCGTTCGATTTCTGGTTCAACGGCGCCATGCATGAGCACGGAATGGCGGCCGCGCCATAGACGCTGAGCGGCAAACAGAATGGGCCACCCTGGGACGAGTTGCACTCCAACGAATACAGCCTGCCGTGGCGCTTTGGAATGTCGCGCGAAGCCGGCGCTGTTTCCGCGAGGGCGTGGCGATCCGCGAAGAAAGGAGCGCGGGCGGTATCGACGGTCGGTCCGTCAGGCCCCCCGCGCCGCCGAAGCGAGCACTGCCGGCGTGGCATGCGACATATCCGGCACCACGACGAGGCGATTCACCCTGCCGTTCTTGAAGGCATGCAGGAAGCGCTGGTAGTCCTTGAAGACGACGCAGCCGTTCGACTGGGCAAGGCCGCCGCGCAGCATATAGGTGTGAGCAAGCAGCCCGTTGCGGCCGTACTTGTTGTTGCCGTCGACCGGCAGCAGGCGGATGGCTTCCACGCCATGGAAGCGGCGCTCGCGCAGGACAAGCTTGTAGGTGTTCGGCGGCGTTGGCCCGCGGTTCTTCTCGTCGACATAGCGCGGCTTGTCGACCATCGTTCCCAGACCGGAATGCGCCTCGAGCTTTTCGCCGTTCGGAATTTAAACGACCGCGTTGCGAATGTCATAGACCGCCACGCCACTGCCCAGGCCGGGCAGGCGCGGCTTCCTCTCGAAAAGCCTGCCAAGGCCCGTGACGGCGCTCTTGTCCTCGCCGTCGTCCGGGCTGGCATAGGCCAACACGCCTCTCGAGGTGCGCGTGCGTTCGGGTGGAGCGGGCGGCGGCGGCGTCTCGACTTGGGCCTCCGCCGGCTTCCGCAATGCCGGGCGGCGCGTCGGCAGGGGTACCGAATCGGGGAAGTTCCCGGAGAATGAATCATCGTCGCGCCGCCGCGAATCGCCTGCGGCGTCGTCAGAAACGGGCGGCGCATTGCGGGCCGGCGGCGCGCTCGGCAATGGAGGCGATGAAACCGCATCCTTCAGTTCCGCGTCGATGACGGCAAGGGCTATCCTCGACGGCTTTTCAGCGTCATTGCCGCGCTGACCGAAACGCTCGGCGGACGGCACCTTGGGCAACAGGGTCGGCACCGCTTCCGCCACCTCGTGGGCGAAGCGCGAATTCGATGGCGCCTGGGGCACGACCGACACGAGGTTCGGCAGTTCGACGGCTTCTCCAGGCGCCGAGGCTTGATGCCTGGCGGACAGCGCCGCGGCCCCCGCGATCGCTACGCGCGCGGACTTGACCGATCCGGCGGCAGCCAGCCTGGAGCGGATGAAATCCGCCCCGTGCCGATGCGCCTGCGGGACGATCTCGGAAACGCCTTCGCCGAAACGAGCGGCAAGCGGCGCGCCGGCGTCGGCATGAAGGGAAGGAGCGGCGTGGGCTATGCGGCCGGATTTATCGCCGCTGGCCGCCGCGACACGCCCTTCCACAGTGGTCCCGGCATGCGAAACGACGGCCGGATACCGGGCAAGCGTCCGGCGCAGCTTGTCGCCGAGATGCTCGATGCGATGAGCCGGGTCGAAGAGGGCGACCGCGCCGGGGGCGAATGTGCTCTCGGGGAGAAGGGTCGGCGTCGAGGAGAGTGACGTCTCCATCTTGTGAACGGTTGCCACCGTCGCGAGAGACCAGCCGGCGAGCGCTACGCCCAGACCGAGTACGGCGGCGCTCGAAACCAGCCAGCTCGTCTTGATCGAGGGGACCCTGACGCTTCCGAGCGCGTTGTCGTCCCACACCGTGTCGCTTGCGAACGCCATACCAGCCAATCGTATCTTACTCACTACACGCAGACCGCCGGCCCCCGTAGCCCTCGCGATTCCTTGCGGGGGCAGGGTTGGCCAGACGCCTCGGCGCCAGCCATCCATGGCCGGTTCGTCTAAAATTATCGACAAGCTTGGTTAACCAATCCCTTTGCTCGGCGCCCATTTTTCAATTGTCGAGAAAGGGCCCCTCTCTCGCGACCATATACAGTGGTTAATCCCTCATTCACTCTGAGGCAAGTATCCGCCGTGCTCCAGGTGCACGGACTTCCGGTAAAGTAAACGGCAGCAAAGCTGCCAGATCAATCCCTTCCAGCCTGTGTCGGCGACAGTACCGGCCGTCGTCGAAAGCTTCGGCTACACTCGCCGATGGATCCTGGCTCGCCCTCACTGATCTCCATCCTCCGTCCGTTATGCCGACGGAGACGGCAACAATGGGGCAAATGCCGGTAACATCATGCCCTGCGATATTTTTTCGGATTTGTCGCGGTGGGAGGCGGGTCGCGGCTTCTTCCGCGGCGGAGGTCACCAATATTCGGAAATCGCGGCTCCTTCGAACGTCTCGGCGATCCGGCGACGCGTCCCCGGCGTCGTCATCGCCGGCAGATCGTCGATCGGGAAGAAGCCGGCCTCGGCGATCTCGCGATCCGGCATCTTGGCCTCGTGCTGGCGGAATTCCTCGATGAGGAAGACCGCGACATGGTCGCGCGGACTGGCATGGCGGTTGAAGTGCAGCGAACGGAGGAGGGGAGGGGCCAGAAGTTGCAGCTCGCCTTCTTCGGCGAGTTCGCGGGTGAGCGCCTGGACGGCGGTCTCGTTCTTCTCGACGCCGCCGCCGGGCAAATGCCAGCCCGGAACGTAAGTGTGACGGATCAGGAATACCCGGTGCCCGTTATGGTCATGGACGATGGCGCGGACCCCGAGCGTCATCGGCCGGGTAAGAAGAAAGTAACCATGAAAGAAGCGCGCCCGGATGCCGGGCCAACCGGTCTGGCGAAATTCTGCCTCGCTCATATCAGCCGCTTGCCCGCAAAAGGCTGGCACGGGAAAGCCTGCTGGCGTAAGGGTCTATGATGTTTCGACTGGCGCATATTTCCGATGTCCATCTGGGCCCGCTGCCCGATGTAGATTACCGCGAACTCGCCTCGAAGCGAATTACCGGTTACGTGAATTGGCAGCGCAACCGCCGGCGTCACATGCGCGATTCGATCCTCGACGCGATCGTTGGCGACATGAAGGCGGCGGGGCCGGACCATATCGCCGTCACCGGCGATCTCGTCAATCTGGCGCTCGA
Source organism: Rhizobiaceae bacterium (assembly GCA_051959695.1). Taxonomy (GTDB): domain Bacteria; phylum Pseudomonadota; class Alphaproteobacteria; order Rhizobiales; family Rhizobiaceae; genus Mesorhizobium_L. The sequence continues at coordinate 14,885 of JBQCFA010000087.1, read as the reverse complement.
CCGGGAAATCGAGATGGCGCGGCTGTGGCTGGAGACGCTGGGCTCGCCGCACGACGTTTCCATCATCCCCGGCAATCACGACGCCTATGTGCCGGGGGCGCTGGACAAGGCCTGCCGAGCCTGGAGCGCCTGGATGGCAGGTGACGGCCAGAAGCCGATGGCCGACTTCCGCCGCCATTTCCCCTATATGCGGGTCCGCGGCGACATCGCCCTGATCGGGACGTCGTCCGCCCGGGCAAGCGCTCCGTTCATGGCCACCGGCTATTTCCGCGCCGCGCAGGCGGCCAGGCTGGGTGCGCTGCTCGACAAGGCCGGCAGGGACGGGCTCTTCCGCGTGGTCATGATCCATCATCCGCCTGTGCGCGGCTCCGCCGCGGCACACAAGCGGCTGTTCGGCATATCCCTCTTCCAGCGGACGGTAAGGACGCACGGCGCGGAACTCGTCCTGCATGGCCATACGCATGAACCGACGCTTTATCGCATCGGCGGCCACCATGGCGAGGTGCCGGTCGTCGGCGTGGCGGCGGCGGGCGAGGCCTTCGGCTCGCGGCGGCCGCTGGCGCAATACAATCTGATCGACATCGACCGCGACGGCAAGGAATGGGCCATCCGCCTGACGCGCCGGGGCGTCACGGGGCCGACGGCCACTGTTAGCCAGATATCGTCGGAGGACCTGTCGCCGCACAGGCCGCAGAAGATGCTCCTCAGGGCGTAAAAGATCACCCCAACTCGGCGAGCCGGTCCCAGAAATAGGCGGCGGCGAAGGCGAGTCCGACCAACGCGCCGGCAATCACCAGCAATGCGCCATGCAGGAGCGCCCGCCAGCCGTGTCGCGGCCGATAGATGCTGCCCCACTTGGCGCGTGCCGCAATGCGCGCGACCGGCTCTATCGTCCCCTCCACAAGGCGCTGGCGCTCGACCATACGCTCGGCGACGTAGCGCGTCACCTGGTCGGCGACCGGCTTGATCTCGGGCGATTCGGCCAGCACCGTCCGACCGAGCCTCGTATCGGCGAGGAAACGGTAGGTGCGCCGATCGCGCCCGAGGGTGACGTGGCTGATGGCGTCGATCCAGAGCCTCGGCTGGAGGCCTGACGAAATGGCGAAGTCGAACCAGTCGTTATCCGCCGGGACGGCGTCGAAGACGGGCTTCAGTTCCTGGGCCAGAAGCTCGAGGCGCACGCGGCTCGCCTCGCGTATCTCGACCACCACGTCGGCTCGGTCTGCCGCGGCGCTTTTCACCTCGCGGATGGCCTCGTTCAGCCTCCGCGCCTGATCGATCGAGGTTACGCTGGCTTCAGGGTCAGCCATTGGGAAACTCCGCGGCACACAGTTAATGCTTCATTAACATGGCGCCGCGGCGTTTGCCACGATGTTCACGTTCCCTTCTCCCCGCAAAGGGAGGGAGAAAGGGCAAAATCATTACGTCGTAGCGATGATCCGGTTCGCCGCCGAAACCACGGCCTCGAGCGAGGCGCCGACGATGTTGGTCGAGATGCCGGCGCCGAAGATGCGGCCGCCTGGATATTCCATCTCCATGTAGGAGATCGCCGCCGCGTTCGAGCCGCGCTGCATGGAATGCTCGGAATAGTCGAGCACCGAGAGCGGAATGCCGATATGCCGCGATAGCGCGTCGACGAAGCCGTCGATCGGGCCGGTGCCCGTTCCGGTGATGGTCACTTCCCTGCCACCGTCGACGACGGTCGCCTCGACAATCCTCTGGCCCCTGATCTGCGTGGGGTAGGTGCGGTGCTCGACGAATTTGAGCCGGGCGCCCGGCTGGTCGACATAGAGCTTCAGGAATTCCTCGTGGATGCGCTTCGAAGGCAATTCCTTGCCTTCGGCGTCAGTGATGGCCTGGATCGCCTGGCTGAACTCGACCTGCAGGTTGCGCGGCAGGTTCAGCCCGTAATCCGCCTGCAGGATGTAGGCGATGCCGCCCTTGCCGGACTGCGAGTTGATGCGGATGATCGCCTCGTAGGAACGGCCGACATCCTTCGGGTCGATCGGCAGGTAAGGCACTTCCCAGAGCGTATTGTTGGCCTTCTGCGCCGCCTTCATGCCCTTGTTGATCGCGTCCTGGTGGGAGCCGGAAAAGGCCGTATAGACCAGTTCGCCGACATAGGGGTGACGCTCGGGAATGCGGAGCTGGTTGGAATATTCGTAGATGTCCTTCATCCGGGGGATGTCGGAACAGTCCAGCGTCGGGTCGACGCCCTGCGTGTACATGTTGAGGGCCAGCGTGACGATGTCGACGTTGCCGGTGCGCTCGCCATTCCCGAACAGCGTGCCCTCGACGCGGTCGGCACCCGCCATCAGGCCGAGTTCGGTGGTGGCGACGCCGGTGCCGCGGTCGTTGTGCGGATGCAGCGAGACGATCAGGCTGTCGCGGTTGTCGAGGTTGCGGCACATCCACTCGATGCGGTCGGCATAGGTGTTCGGCGTGGCCATCTCGACGGTCGAGGGAAGGTTGACGATGAGCCGGTTTTCGGGCGTCGGCCTGACGATCTCGGCAACCGCGTTGCAGATCTCCAGCGCCACCTCGGGTTCGGTGCCGGTGAAGCTCTCGGGCGAATACTGGAAACGATAGCCCTGGTGTCCAGTTTCCTTGGCAGCCCGTGCCGCCATGTCGGTGATCATCTTCGCCGCGTCGGTGGCGATCTTCTTGATGCCGGCGACATCCTTCTCGAAGACGACGCGGCGTTGCAACTCGCTGGTCGAATTGTAGAAATGGATGATCGGGGTCTTCGCGCCCTCGAGCGATTCGAACGTGCGCTGGATCAGTTCGGGCCGGCACTGCACCAGCACCTGGAGGTCGACGTCGTCGGGTACATCACCTTCCTCGATGCACCAGCGGGCGAAGTCGAAATCCGTCTGCGAGGCGGAGGGGAAACCGACCTCGATCTCCTTGAAGCCCATGTCGAGCAGAAGCTGGAACATGCGCGCCTTGCGGTCGTGCCCCATGGGGTCGACCAGGGCCTGGTTGCCGTCGCGCAGGTCGACGGAGCACCATATCGGCGCATGGTCGATTATCCTGTCCGGCCAGGTGCGGTCGGGCAGCGAAATGGTCGGATAGGGCTGGTATTTGCGGGCGGCGTCCGGCATGCCCTTGGTGCGAACGATCTTCTCGTGCTGGTTCATCTGTTACCTCCGGCGCGCGGACCATGTCCTTGCGTCGCCTTATGATCTTCCTGGAGCGGTTCTGTGAAGGAGCGTCGGCGTCGCATCGACCGCCGGGTGCTCCTGTTCAACGAGCCCGGCGGTCGCCGATAAGGCCGAGAAGAAGGAGGGTCGAGGACAGCGCGCGCATGGTCGCGGTCGCGAAAGCGACAGGCGACGAAGCGGACGGGACGCGGCGCGTATTCATGGCGTCTTCAATAGACAAGGCGGGATTTGTGCGCAAGAGAAAAGGGCGACGCGTCAGGCCCCCCGACGTTGGTCGCCCGCTCTCGTCGTCCCCGGGTCGCGCTCCGCGGAGCCTGTCGTCGGGCTCGCCGAAGGCAAGACGCTGCGGCTTCGCCTGGCCATTGATGACGAAGGGCGATAAAAGCGTGGACAGGATCAGGGACGCAATTTTCGCAATCGTGCGGTCCTGCTGTCTTTCACACTTTTCCTCGCCTTTCTTTGTCCACGGCCTCCTTCCGCCCCTCATAATCGCCATCACCGCCCTCGCGGGAACACGGGTCATGAACCGGATGACGTGGAGGGCGGCGGCGCCGGGCCGGTGGCGTTACGGTAACGCCGCTGGGTGATGAGCCCCCAGGCCCGGGCCTCGATCCGGCCGGCGGCGGGAATGCCGTCCAGGGATGAGGCAAGAACGCCGGCGGGCGCGGCGAAGCTGCGCCAGCAAATTCAATCTGAGGCAAGGCCCCGCGCCCGCTTCCCTGTTCTTTGACAGTGACCAGACCGGAAACGGGGCGTGGTAACGGAAAGGTGCGGTCGCTTGTGCTGGACCGGCGGAAAAAGGCCTACGCCGCCTTCCTGAACCGGCCGCGGTCGTGCGGCGCGGCGTAGTCGAGTTCCGGCCCTTTCGGCACGATGCGCGTCGGATTCACCGTCGGATGGCTTTCATAGTAGTGATGCTTGATGTGGTAGAGGTTCACGGTCTCCGCCACGCCCGGCGTCTGGTAGAGGTCGCGGAGGTAGTTCGACAGGTTTGGATAGTCGGCGATCCTGCGCAGATTGCACTTGAAATGGCCGAAATAGACCGGGTCAAAGCGCACCAGAGTGGTGAAGAGCCGCCAGTCGGCCTCGGTGAGGCGGTCGCCGACCAGATATCGATGCCGCGACAGGCGCTCCTCCATCCGGTCGAGCGCGGCGAAGAGTTCGTCGAACGCTTCCTCGTAGGCTTGTTGCGTCGTGGCGAAGCCGGCGCGATAGACGCCGTTGTTGATCGCCGGGTAGACGAGCGCGTTGACCGTGTCGATCTCGGACCGCAACGCTGCCGGATAGAAGTCGAGCGAGCGGTCGCCCCATTGGTCGAAGGCCGAGTTCAGCATGCGGATGATCTCGGAGGATTCGTTGGAGACGATGGTCTCCTCGCGCTTGTCCCAGAGGACCGGCACGGTGACGCGGCCGGAATAGTTCGGGTCGGCGCGCGTATAGACCTGGTGAAGATAGTCGAGGCCGTAAAGCGTGTCGCCGGTGGCGCCTTCCTCGCGCTTGAAGGTCCAGCCGTCGGCTCCCATGAAATGATGGACGACGGAAACCGAGATCACGTCATCGAGCTTCTTCAGCTTGCGAAAGATCAATGTGCGATGCGCCCAGGGGCAGGCGAGCGAGACGTAGAGATGGTAGCGGCCGGGCTCCGCCTTGAAGCCGCGTGTCCGGCCGGGCGCGGGGCTGCCATCGGCCGTGACGAAATCGCGCCAAGGGGCTTCCGCCCGCTCGAAACGGCCCCCGGTCGATTTCGTGTCGGACCAATTGTCCGTCCAGCCGCCGGCGACAAGCAAGCCCATCCTGCAGATCCTCCGTATCTTTCCAGAGGACTTAGGCCACTGCCGGCCGAAGCCCAATCCCCGGACCCTTGAACAGTTCGTCATCGTCCGGCTGCGGTGGCATTTTCCAGCCATGGGACGATTGCGCGCGGAAGCAAAATCGTCTAGCGGGGAATTCCCCTGGAGGAATTGCCTTGACGATCATCCGTATCGAGCGACGACGAGCCCGCGCCTGACCCGGCGCCACGGCGCTGTCCGCGCCGGCATACGCTCCCAACCCGTTCTCGAACCGGAACCGATCGATCATGAAGGCAACCGATTTCGCCTACCTGCCCGAGCAGGAGGCCCATGATCCGCAAATCGACGAAATCAACGAAGAGGCATTCGGTCCCGGCCGCTATGCGCGTGCCGCCTACCGCATCCGCGAGGGAGGCCCGCACGAACGGACGCTTTCCTTCGTAGCGCTGCATGGCGAGACGGTCATCGGCTCGGTGCGTTTGACGCGGGTGGCCGCCGGCAAGGGCAGGGCGCTGCTTCTCGGGCCGCTCGCCGTCAGGCCGGAATGGAAGAACATCGGCATCGGCCGGCATCTGGTGGCGCTGGCGCTCGATGCGGCGGCGCAGGCGGGTGCTGGCGCCGTCATACTGGTGGGCGACGAGCCCTATTACGGCCCGCTCGGCTTCCAGCGGGTGCCGCGCGGGCAAATGTCACTGCCCGGTCCGGTCGACCTCAGCCGGCTCCTGGCGCATGAGATCAAACCGGGCGCCGTCGCGGCCTTGACGGGGATGCTGGACCACGAGATGCGAGCCCGGGCGGAGTAGCCTGGGCCGCCTCCGCGATGTGATGGCCTTACCGGCCCTCGCGATACCACATGGCGCCCATGGCGAAGAGCAGCAGCGCCATGCCGAGGAAGCCGCCGAAAAGCGGCACGCGGTCGACGGCCTTGAGCACGCTGTCGCCAGTGGTCCTCAGCCCGATCCAGTCACGGCCGGAGGCATCGCCGGAACTGCTTACCGGCACGATGCCGGGCAGGCTCATGTCGCCGGAAGCGTCGGCGAGCCGGCGGACGCTGCCGCCCGTCGCCTCGGCGAAGGGCCGAAGCTTCTCCGTGGTCGAAACCGGCTCGGCGAATTCGGGCGCATTCACCGGCCCGACATGGGCAAGCGCCGTCAGGTCGCCATTGCCGATCTGGTAGAGGCCGATCTCGTCGGTATCGATGCTGCCGGTGAATATCCCGGGCTCAGACCGGGCGAGCTTGACCGTCAGCGTCTTGCCGGACGGCGTTATGACACGTGCGTCGCCTGGATCGTCGCTCATCGTCTGGCGCCGTATGTTGAGGGTCATGCCCGAGCCGTCGGCGGTCAGGCGCTCCTCCTCGAGGTCCGGCTCCTTCATCAGCCAATGCGCGACCCGGCGGTATAGCGCGACGTCCGGTCCGCCGCCTTCGTAACCGCGCGACCACAGCCAGCCCTGGTCGGAGAGGAGCATGCCGACCCGGCCCTTGCCCTTGCGGTCGAGGATGAGCAGCGGGCGGTCGTCCGGTCCCTTCATCACGACCTCGCCCTGCGGCCGGTCGACGGCAATGTCGCGGAACCAGCGGCCCCAGTGCGGCGGTTCGGATCCCGAGCCTTCCAGGCCACGGGTGACGGGATGGCGCTTGCCGGTTTCCGTCAGCCGCGGATAGAAGCCCTTCTCGATGACGTCTCCGGTCGGCAGGGCCGGCAGGGCAGAAATCAGCGGCGTCTTGGCAACCGAATTGTCACCGGCATATTCCGGGCCGGCGGCGATCAGAAGCGCGCCGCCATTTTCCACATATTGCGCGATGTAGTCATAGTAGAGGATCGGCAGCACGTCCCGGTGCTGATAGCGGTCGAAGATGATGAGGTCGAAATCGTTGATCTTCTCGACGAACAGTTCGCGCGTCGGGAAGGCGATCAGCGACAGTTCGTTGATCGGCGTGCCGTCCTGCTTTTCCGGCGGGCGCAAGATGGTGAAGTGGACGAGATCGACCGAAGCGTCCGATTTCAACAGGTTGCGCCAGGTTCTTTCGCCGGCGTGCGGCTCGCCCGAGACGAGCAGTACACGCAGATTCTGGCGGATGCCGTCGACCAGCGCGATCGTGTGGTTGTTGGTGGTGCTGATCTCGCCGGGAACCGAATCGATCGACAGTTCGATGATGTTGCGGCCGGCGTTCGGCACCTTGATCGACAGGGCGTTTTCCTCGCCGATCCGAGCCTGGTCGAACGAGACGGGATCGCCGTTCACCGAAACGCGCACGTTGACGGCGCCGGTGTCGCCGGCGGTGTCGGTGATCCTGTAGGTCAGGTCGAGCGGCTTGCCGACGATGCCGAAGCGGGGCGCCTTCTCGAAGAAGATGCGGCGGTCGCGTTCGTCCGCCCGACCGGTGATCAGGGCGTGAAGCGGCGCGGGGAAGGTACCGGCCTTGGTCGGCACGTCGTGAACCTCGCCGTCGGTCACCATGATGGCGCCGCCGATGCGCGAAGGGGGGACGTCGCGGAACGTATTGTCGAGAGCCGCGAAGAGCCTGGTCTCGGCGCGCTCATCGGCCTTCGGTGACCGGCCGGCCTCGACCACGCGTACGTCGAACTCCTTGAAGCGGGCAAGCCTGGCCTTCAGTTCCTCGACTGCCGCGTCGGTCATCTTCGCACGATCGCCGATATCCTGGCTCTGGCTCTTGTCCACGATCAGCGCCACCACGCTCTTCAGCGGGTCACGCAATTCGTCGAGCAGCACGGGGTTGGCGAGCGCCAGTGCGAGAGCGAGGAAGGCCAGCACCCTCAGCCATGCGCCGCGGCGGCGCAGGAAAAGCCCGGCGCCGGCAAGCACGAGCAGCGGCACGACGATCGCCGCGATCCAGGGCCACGGGATGAGCGGTTCGAAGCTGACGGACCAGTTCACTGCCCCAGCCTCTCAAGCAGCGCCGGCACGTGGACCTGGTCGGATTTGTAATTGCCGGTCAGCATGTACATCATGATGTTGACGCCGGCGCGGTAGGCATAGACGCGCTGCATCGGGTCGTCCGGCACGGTCGGCAGGAGCGGATTGCCGTTGTCGTCGATCGCCCAGGCGCCGGCGAAATCGTTGCCGGTGATGAGGATGGGCGAAACGCCGTCGCCGGTCCGCACCGGCCTGTCGGCTGCGCTCCTGGAACCGGCGGCAGCCTCCACCCAGAGCGGGCCGCCATCGTATCGGCCGGGAAATTCAGGCCGGAGATAGAACGATTTCGTCAGCACATGGTCGGGTGGGACGGGCTCCAGCGGCGGCACGTTCAGGTTCGACAATATGTCCCGCAACCGCTCCGTGGCGGGGCTGACGGAACTCGGATCGAGCCCGTTTGTGAGCTGGTCACGGGTGTCGAAGAGCACTGTGCCGCCCTGCTTCATGTAGGCGTCAATGCGGGCGATGGCATCTTCCGAAGGCATCGGCGCCTTGGCGTCGATCGGCCAGTAGATCAGCGGGTAGAAGGCAAGCTCGTCCTTGGCGATATTCACGCCGGCCGGATCGCCAGGTTCCAGCGCCGTCTTCTCGACGAGGAAACGCGATAGGCCGAGGATGCCGGCGCGGCTGATGTCGTCGATCTCGTGATCGCCGGTGATGACGTAGGCGATGCGCGTTTTCGAGATCGCCTCAATCGCCGCGTGATCGCCGGGCTTGGCGTCGTCGGCGAAAGCGTGAACCGGCGCAAAGGCGAGCATCCCGCCGGCGATGGCAAGGGCGGCCAGCGAGGCCGCCGCTGAAGCCCGGCCAAGGCGGCGCGGGCGGCGGCTCAATAGGCCGCCAAGCCACAATACCGCCAGCGCATCCAGGATCATGAGAACAAGGGCGCCCGCGAGGAAGGAGCCTTTCAGCGCTTGCGAGCGGTCGAGCGTGTAGGCGATTTGTGTCGTCGGAACGGATGTCTCCGGTCGCTTCAGAGGAACGAGGGTGGCATCCGCGGCCAGCAGATTGTGTGCCACGACTCCGTCCTCGCCACCATATAGCCCGGGCGGGTTCTCGATCGTCGCGGGGGCAGTGGCGGAATCCCGTTGCAGCGGCCTGGCGTCGGGCGGGGGCGGCGCAAGCGTGCCGTCCGCCGCGATCATCCGATAGGGTGGAAGCGCGGCCTCGGTCGATTCACCGCCACGAGCGGCGCCGCCCTGGTTGCGCGAGAGCGATACGATACGATGCAGCATTTCGACGAAGCTGCCCGATATGGGCAGGTTTGACCAGGTGGCCTCGGGCGTCACATGGAAGAGGACGAGCGTGCCCTTGCCGCGCCTGGCTCCGGTCACCAGCGGCGTGCCGTCGCCAAGGCTCGCCCAGGTGTGATCGGCCAGGTCGGGGGTCGGCTCCGCCAGCACCTGCCGGTTGACGGTGACGTCCTGCGGCGCCGACAGATCGGAAAAGGGGCCGATCGTCGGGAATTTCGCCACCGGCTGCGGCTTGGTCCAGGACAGTGCGCCGCCCAGCGATCGCTCGCCGAGCCGGAGCGGCACAGGCAGCAATTCCTCGTCGTTCTCCGTCACCGCCGCCAGCCGCGGCCCGGCGAAGCGGACCAGCGTGCCGCCGCCCTTGAGCCAGTCGATCAGCTTCAGGCGGGCGCTCGGCGGCAAAGTGCCGACATCGGCCATGACGATCACGGCCGGTTTCTGCTCGACCAGCGCGGGGATGGCCTTGGCGAGGTCCTGCTCCTTCGGCTCGATCAAATCGGCGAACGGCCTGAGCGCGCGGGTGATATAGTAGAGAGGAGAAAGAAGCGGCTGGGCAAGGTCCCCGGAATCCGCCTGCGAGACGAGGCCGACGCGCCGGCGCTTGGAACTGTCGTCGAGAACGCGCACCGCGCCCGCCTGACGCTGCCCGTCTATCGCGATAGAGGCGAAATCGTTGCGCAGTTCGAACGGCACCGGAACCTTGCCGGTGGCCTTTGACGCGCCGGGCGCGAAGGTCACGGTCGCGTCGGCGATGCGCCGGCCCTTGGTGTCGAAGGCGCCTACCGTTGCCTGGCGCGGCGCCTTGTCGCTCTCGGCGCGTATGGCGGTGACGGCGAAAGCATCGGGCTGGTTGTCGGCGGCGGTCAGCCCCACCGTCGTCAGACTGTCGGGCGCGGCCCAAACCAGGCCGCTTTCACCTTCACCGAGAAGGGCCCTGAAGGCGGCTTCGTCGCCCTTCGTCGCGAGCCCGTCGGAAAGGATGGCGAGCCGCGCGCCGGGGAAGCGATGAAGCGTGGCGGCGACGCGGCCATAGACCGAAGCGCGATCGACGGGCACCGGACGGGGTTTGGCGGCGCGGAGCCGGTCCGCGGCGGCCTTAGCATCGAAGGGACCGATCTCTGCGTTCGGCTTCTCGGCGGTGAAGGCGAGGATCACCGGCTCGTTACGGTCGCGGGCGTCGGCGATAAGCCGCCTGGCGGTGGCGACCCGCTTGTCCCAGTCCGGTGCCGAGGCCCAGCCATTGTCCATGACGACGGCAAGCGCGCTGGCCTTGGCGGGCGGCGTTTCGCGCGGATTGATGACCGGATCTGCAAGCGCCAGGATCACCAGCGCCGCCATCGCCAGGCGCAGCAGAGTCAGCCACCACGGGCTGCGCTCCGGCGTCTCCTCGCGTTTCAGCACCCGCGCCAGAATGCGCAGCGGCGGAAACACCTCGTCCTGCGGCTTCGGCGGCGTCAGGCGTAGCAGCCACCAGATCACCGGAAGGGCGACGAGGCCGACAAGAACCAGCGGTTGTCCGAAGGAGAGGGCAAGCCAGCTCATGCGTTAGCCCGCGCGACAGGGCCGGCATCCGCCGACAGCGCCAGATGGAGGCGCACCAGCGCCTCGGAAGCGGGCCGGTCGGTATGGTTGACGGTATAGCTCCAGCCCAGCCGGGCCGCCCAGCGCGCCAATTCCTTGCGCCGGGCGCGATAAAGGCTTGCATAATCGTCGCGCAGCGCCTCGGCACGTCCAGCCGTCAGCCGCTCGCCCGTTTCCGGATCACGGAATTCCGTGCGGCCGGCGTAGGGAAAGCTTTCCTCGGCCGGATCGGCGATCTCGAGGAGATGGGCGCGGGCGCCGCGTTCGGCGAGCAGTTCCAGCCAATTTTGCGTCTCCTCGACAGGGTCGAGGAAGTCGCCGACGAGGACGACATCCGAAAAGCGTCGGACGGGATTGAGGTCCGGCCGCGCCGGCCGCCCGGGCGCGTGCACGAGAGTGGCAGCCAGTCGCTCGGCGCCGTTGCGGGCGGTGAAGGGGTCGGTGAGCCCGGGCCAGGCGATGCGCTCTCCACTGCGCGACAGGAGTTCGGCGAGCGCCAGGATCAGCACCAGCGCGCGCGTTTCCTTCGAAGTCAGCGCCATAGAGGATTGGAAGAGCATGGACGGAGAATTGTCCGCCCACAGCCAGACTGTGTGCGCCGCTTCCCATTCGCGGTCGCGGATGTAGGTGTGATCGTCGCGGGCCGAGCGCCGCCAGTCGATGCGCGCGATGGCGTCACCTTCGACATAGGGCCGGAACTGCCAGAAATTCTCGCCTATGCCGCGCTTGCGCCGGCCGTGCCAGCCGGCGATCACAGTGTTTACGACGCGGCGGGCCTCCACCAGCAGATCGGGTACGAGCGCTGCCTGCGTGCGACCGCGGGCGAGGGCCTCGCCGGTGGTTGCGGGAGCGGTCGCCTCGCCGATCAGCGCCATCACATCTCCTTCAGCAGCCGAGCCACGACGTCGCGAACGTTCATGCCTTCGGCGCGGGCTGCGAAGGTCAGGGCCATGCGGTGCTGCAGTACGGGTTCGGCCAGCGCGCGCACGTCATCCGTCGAGGGCGCGAGCCTGCCGTCATAGAGGGCGCGGGCGCGGGCGCAGAGCGTCAGCGCCTGGCTGGCGCGCGGGCCGGGGCCCCAGGCGACATGCCTGTCGGTTTCGGCATTGCCCTGGCCCGGCCGGGCCGAACGCACAAGATCGAGGATCGCCGTGACGACGCTTTCGGGAACCGGCATGCGCCGGACCAGAAGCTGGATCTCCTTCAGCCGCTCGGTGGAAAGGACGTTCTCCGCCTTCGCTTCCTGGACGCCGGTTGTCTCAAGGAGGATGCGGCGTTCGGCTTCCAGTTCGGGGTAGAGGATATCGATCTGCATCAGGAAGCGGTCGAGCTGCGCTTCCGGCAACGGATAGGTGCCTTCCTGCTCGAGCGGGTTCTGTGTTGCGAGCACGTGGAAGGGAGAGGGCAGGTCGTGGCGGACGCCCGCGACGGTCACATGGTATTCCTGCATGGCCTGCAGGAGCGCCGACTGGGTACGCGGCGAGGCGCGGTTGATCTCGTCGGCCATCAGCAGCTGCGCGAAGACCGGCCCATGGATGAAGCGGAAGGAGCGCGTGCCCTTGGCGTCCTGCTCCATGACTTCCGAGCCGAGTATGTCCGAGGGCATCAGGTCGGGCGTGAACTGGATGCGGCGGGCGTCGAGCCCGAGCACGACGCCGAGCGTCTCGACAAGCTTGGTCTTGGCTAGGCCCGGCACGCCGACCAGAAGGCCGTGACCGCCGGCGAACAAGGTCACTAGCGCGCGCTCGACCACGTCGGCCTGGCCGAAGATGACCTTCCCGACGCCCTCCTTCACCTTGGCGATATCGGTCAGCGCGCGCTCGGCCTCGGCGACCATTTCCTTTTCGTCGATGGGCTTGTCGATGGCGAGGACGCTCATGCCGCTTGCTTCCCTTGTTGCGCAGGTCACGCTTGCTTTTGAGGTGATTCGCGTCTTGGCACGACCAATCTCGTGAACTTAAATCACCCCCAATGGCTGACAAGCGGAAGAACAGTGACTATTTCGTGACGATGCCCCACGACAAACAGCAGTCGAACGCGACGCTTGCCTCCGCCCGCGACACGAGCGGCCTGGAGGCGCTGATCGCTCGCGCGCCTCGCGCCGGCAAGGGCGCCGCGCCGGTGGACGGCTGGAACCCGCCTTTCTGCGGCGACCTCGACATGGAAATCAAGTCGGACGGGACCTGGTTCTACATGGGAACGCCGATCGGGCGGGCGGCGTTGGTGCGGCTGTTCTCGACGGTGCTGAGGAAGGACGAGGACGGAAGGACCTATCTCGTCACGCCGGTGGAAAGGGTCGGTATCCGGGTCGCGGATGCGCCCTTCGTCGCGGTCGAGATGGATGTTTCGGGCGCCGGCGGCAGCCAGGTCCTCACATTCCGCACCAATGTCGGCGACGTGGTGGAAGCGGGGCCGGAGCATTCGCTGCGCTTCGTCGACGAGGCCGGCACGGACGGGCTGAAGCCCTATCTCCATGTGCGCGGCCGGCTGGAGGCGCTGGTGGCGCGCCCGGTCATGTACGAACTCGTCAATGCCGGCGAGGAGATCGAGGTCGACGGCCGCGCGATGTTTGCGGTGCGCTCGAAGGGCGCGGTCTTCCCGATCATGCCGGCCGAGACACTGAAAAGGCTGAGCGCGTAACCATGGACATGCCGGCGCTCGAACCCTTTTCTGTTGCCGATTTCCGCCGGCGCGTGGAGCGCCGCAACCAACTCGCGCGAGACGACGACTACGGCGACCACGGCATCAATCCGGAAATACGCGACCTGATCGTCAAGGACGGGCTGCGCGAAGCAGCCGTGCTGATCCCGGTCGTCGATCACAGCGACGAGGCAACGGTCATCCTCACAAAGCGAACGGAAAAGCTCAGGAACCACTCCGGGCAGATCGCCTTTCCCGGCGGCAGGGTCGATCCCGTGGACGCTTCGCCCGAGGACACGGCGCTGCGCGAAACCGAGGAGGAAATCGGCCTAGACCGCGGCTTCGTCGAAGTGATCGGCCGGCTGCCGGACTATGTCTCGGGGAGCGGCTTCCGCGTGGCGCCGGTTCTCGGCATCGTGCGCCCCGGCTTCCTGCTTACGGTCAACGAGGACGAGGTCGACGATGTCTTCGAGGTTCCGCTCCGCTTCGTCATGGACGACGCCAACCACGGCAGGGAAAGCCGCGAGTGGCAGGGGCGCACCCGCTATTTCTATACGATGCCTTACGGCGACCGCTACATCTGGGGCCTGACCGCGGGCATTATCCGTATGCTCTACGAACGGCTCTACGCATGAGCGCGGAAGGGGGGACGCAGACGCTGGCCGGCCGCGCCGACTGGCTTTCGGGGGAAAAGCTCCAGCGGCTGCTCGAGGCACTGTCGGAGAAGGGCGAAGAGGCAAGGATCGCCGGCGGCGCGATCCGCAACGCGCTCCTCGGCGCCGCGGTCACCGACATCGACATCGCCACGACGACGCTGCCGGAAGAGACGATGAAGCGGGCAAAGGCGGCCGGTTTCAAGGCTGTACCGACGGGCATCGAGCATGGAACCGTGACGGTGATCGCAGGCGGAAAGCCGTATGAGGTGACGACGCTCAGGGCCGATGTCGAGACGGACGGCCGCCATGCCCGCGTGGCGTTCGGGCGCGACTGGAAGGCTGACGCCGAGCGGCGCGACTTCACGATGAACGCGCTCTACGCCAAGGCGGACGGAACGATCGTCGATCTCGTCGGGGGCCTTGCCGACATCGAAAGCCGTACATTGCGTTTCATCGGCGATCCGGAGGCGCGTATCCGTGAGGATTTCCTGCGCATCCTCCGCTTCTTCCGCTTCTTCGCCTGGTACGGCAAGGGGCGGCCCGATGGCGAGGGGCTGAAAGCCTGCGCCCGGCTCAAGGAAGGTCTCGACCGGCTTTCCGCCGAACGCGTATGGTCGGAACTGAAGAAGCTGCTTTCCGCGCCCGACCCCTCGCGCGCGCTCCTCTGGATGCGGCAGGCTGGCGTGCTTACCACCGTGCTCCCGGAGAGCGGCAATTGGGGGATCGACGCGATCCATGCGCTGGTGAAGGCCGAGGCGGATCTCGGCTGGGATGCCGATCCGATGCTTCGGCTGGAAGCGATCGTGCCGCCCGATGCAGCCCGCATGAAGACGCTCGGCGCGCGGCTGAAGCTTTCCAACG
>JBQCFA010000086.1:0-10559 GCA_051959695.1 Rhizobiaceae bacterium | reverse complement strand
CCGACGCCGTATTTCCTGATCGCCTCGGCCGCCTCGATCGTCACCTTGTCGTCGGTCGCATCACGGTGCTCGACGCCGAGATCGTAATATTTGAGGTCGATGTCGAGATAGGGGTGGATGAGCTTGTCCTTGATCGCCTGCCAGATGATGCGGGTCATCTCGTCGCCGTCGAGTTCGACGACGGGATTGGCGACTTTGATCTTGCTCATGAAAGGCTCCGGGACAGGCTGGAAACGGGGGCGAACGCCCAAGGCCAGCCCTATAGCACCGGCTGAAGGATACGCAAATGCCGCCGCGCGTAGCGGCGGGAATGTCAATCGCCGTTGCGGAATGTGAATTCAGGATCGTCCACCCGCGGTAGCGTTCCCCGGCAAAGGATGACATGCTTGGACGTGGCGGGCGCCTCAAGCAGGATGCATATCGGATTGCGACAAGACGCCCGCCGCCGGTCCACCCCTTTCCATGATCTCGTGCGTAACGGCCGTCCTCCGGAGGGCGGCCGATGAGCGCCGTCGGGTCCCACACCCCGTTCCGCACGGACATCGAGGGCCTGCGGGCGATCGCCGTGGGCGGCGTGATCGCCTATCATTTCGGCGTTGCGCAATTGCCCGGCGGTTTCGTCGGCGTCGATGTCTTTTTCGTGATTTCGGGCTATCTCATCACGCGCCATATCCTGGATGAGATAGAGCGGCGCGGCGCGATCGACCTGTGGGCGTTTTACGCGCGGCGCGCGCGGCGGCTCCTGCCGGCATCCATCTTCGTGATCCTGGCGACGCTCGTGGCCGGCTATTTCGTCCTCGCGCCGTCCGAACAGCAACTCTACGCCAAGGGGGCGTTCTACGCCTCCACCTACATCATCAATCTCTGGCTGATCCGCTGGTCGCTGGACTATTTCGCCCAGGACGCCTCCAGCAATCCCTTCATCCACTTCTGGTCGCTTTCCGTGGAGGAGCAGTTCTACCTGGCCTGGCCGGCGCTCCTGCTTTTCTTCACATGGCTGCGTCCCGGCCGACGTTCCCTCGTCCTGCTGCTTGCGCTGGCAGCGGCGATCTCCTTTTCGCTTTGTGCATGGCTTACCGAGGTTGCCCAGCCCTGGGCGTTCTATCTTTCGCCGCTGAGAGCATGGGAATTCGCGTTGGGCGGCATCGCTTCGACGGCATTCAGGCGGGACGACGGCCCGCGGCCGTCGCCGGTCCTGCCGCTGATCGGCTGGCTCGGCGTCGCCCTGATCGGCTGGAGCTACCTGGAGATTTCGGAGAAGGCGCCGTTCCCGGGCTTCCTGGCGCTCGTCCCCACGCTCGGGGCGGCGATGGTTCTGGCCAGCGGAATTCACAGGGGCCGCGGCGGGCCCCGCCGGCTTCTGTCGCTGCCCCCGCTCCAGTGGACGGGCCGGCTGTCCTATTCGCTTTATCTCTGGCACTGGCCGGTCATCGTCTATGCGGCGATGCTGTTGCCGGAGATGACCGGCGTGCAACGCCTGGCCTGCCTCGGTCTCACCTTTGCCCTGTCGACCTTGAGCTATTTCCTCATCGAGAATCCCATGCGCCGCAGCCCGTGGCTGATGGCGGCGACCACCCGGTCGCTCGGCCTGGCGGCGCTCCTGACGGCGACGGGGGCTGTGCTGGCCTACGCCGACGCCCGCATGGCGGCCGGTAACGAGACGCCGCTGCAGCGCCGCATCGCCAGAAGCGCCGAGCTTCCCTCGACGGTGCGCCAGACGGATCCGTCCTGTGTCGTCACCCTTCTGGAAAGCGAGCCCAAGGCCTGCGCGTTCGGTGCGAAATCGTCGGCGAGGACGGTCGTGCTCTTCGGCGATTCGCATGCGGACCATTGGTCGACGCCGCTCATCAGCATCGCGAAGCAGGATGATTTCCGTCTCGTCACGTTCCTGAAATCGTCCTGCCGGGCGACGCGGATGACCTCATTCAGCGACAAGCTGAGACGAAAATTCACCGAGTGCGACGAGTGGCGGGAAAGCGCGATCAAGCGCATCCTAGCGATGAAGCCGCAGATGGTGATCATCTCGCAATTTTCGATCGGCAATCTCGAGGGAGAGGTCGCCGACCCCGCGCAAATTCCCGAGCGGAAGCGACAGTGGGTCGAAGGCCTTCGCTCCACGATCGGGGAGTTCAGCAAGGCCGGCATCAATACCGTCTATCTGCGTGATGTCCCGACCCACAACGCCTTTATAGACAAATGCGTCGCACGTGCTCTCTGGCAGGGAAGGAAGCCGTCCGTTTGCGATACGCCTCGCGTCCAGGCGGCCGATGATGCCGATGCGGCCACGGAGCGGGCCGTCATCGCAGGCATTGCGAAAGCGCGCTACGTCGATCTGACCGATTTGTTCTGCGACGAGAAATCCTGCCACGCGATGATCGACGGGATGGTCGCCTTCCGCGATCGGCACCACCTCGCGACACCTTTCGCGGCCGCGCTGGCCGGGCGCCTCGAGCGTGCGATTTTCGAAACGGCGAACAGCGTTGCGGATGCGGGTGCGGCGAAGCGCCAAGACCATAGCAGATAACGCCGCCCACCAAATGCCTCGGGCCGGTCATGCTGACCTGTCTCCCGCCTGGCCGTCCGCGGCCATCCGCTGCCTGTCGCTCGGCCTTTCGGGTCCAGGACGCACGAAGCCGTTTCGTTTTCGCGCCGAGTGTGCAAGTGAAGCGCCGGACACGGATTTGCATGATGACAGCATCGGATGGAGAGCGGGAATTGCCGGCCGAAGGCCCGGCGATAATCCTCGTCGAGCCGCAGCTCGGCGAAAATATCGGCATGGTTGCGCGCGCCATGGCGAATTTCGGCTTGTCGGAGCTGCGCCTCGTCAAGCCGCGCGACGGCTGGCCGAACGAGAAGGCCAGGGCCGCGGCGAGCCGCGCCGACCATGTCATCGACAATGTCGCCGTATTCGACGATCTCGCCACGGCCATCGGCGACCTCAACTTCGTCTTCGCCACCACGGCGCGGCAACGCGACAATTTCAAGCCGGTGCGCGGTCCGGTCGAGGCGGGCAGGGCGCTGCGCAGCCGTTCCCTTGCCGGCGAGAGGACCGGCATCCTCTTCGGGCGCGAGCGCTTCGGCCTGTTCAACGAGGAAGTCGGGCTGGCCGACGAGATCGTCACCTTCCCGGTCAATCCCGCCTTCGCCTCGCTCAACATCGCGCAGGCCGTGCTGCTGATGGCGTATGAATGGATGAAATCCGGCCTGGAAAGTGAAACGGCCACGCCCTTCTCGGGACCGGAAATGGTGCCGGCGCCCAAGGAGCAACTGGTCGGGCTGTTCGCCCATCTGGAGGAGGCTCTGGAGGCGCGGGGCTATTTCCGCCCGGCGCCGAAGAAGCCCAAGATGGTGGACAATCTTCGCGCCGTGCTGACGCGCCCTGCCTTCACCGAAGCCGAGATCAAGGTGTTGCGTGGCGTCGTCGCCTCGCTCGACTATTTCTCGCCGAAGGAGCCGCGTGGGGCCGGCTACCCGGAGCGGAAGGCCAGGGCCGATCGCGCCGGAGGCACGGGGCGCTCCGGCGATGAGTGAGGCTCCGGTTCTCTTTTTCGATTCCGGCATCGGCGGACTTACCGTGCTGCGCGAGGCGCGGGTGCTGATGTCCGCTCGCCGCTTCGTCTATGTCGCGGACGATGCCGCCTTTCCCTACGGGAACTGGGAAGAGCCCGCGCTCCGGGCCCATATCGTCGGCGTTTTCGAAGGCTTGCTGGAGCGCTACCAGCCGGCGATTTCCGTCATTGCCTGCAACACGGCCTCTACGCTTGCGATCGCCGCGCTCAGGGAGCGGTTCCCTGCCCAATCCTTCGTCGGGACGGTACCGGCCATCAAACCGGCGGCGGAACGGACCCGCTCCGGCCTCGTCTCGGTCCGGGCGACACCCGGTACCGTGAAGCGACAGTATACGCGCGACCTGATCAGCCAATGGGCGTCGAAATGTCATGTGCGCCTGGTCGGCAGCGTCAATCTCGCGACACTGGCCGAAGCCTATATGCGCGACGGCTTCGTCGACGAGGAAGCCGTGCGGGCGGAGATCGCGCCCTGCTTCATGGAGCGTGACGGCCGCCGCACGGATATCGTCGTGCTGGCCTGTACGCATTATCCGTTCCTGGCAAATCGCATGCGCAAGACCGCACCCTGGCCGGTGGACTGGATCGATCCCGCCGAGGCGATAGCGCGCCGGGCGATGTCGCTGCTGCCGGGTGGCGATGGCGGTGGAGAACTCTCCCGCGCCGACGATATCGCGATCTTCACTTCCGGCAATCCCAATCCGGCCACGCGCAGACTGATGCACGGCTTCGGGCTTTCGATGCAAGGCTGACCGGCGGATGTGAACGGCTTGGCGGAACCGGCGTTCCGATCCGGCGTTGCATCTGTTTACCGGAATGCAGGAGCCAATCCATGCCAGCGAAATCGAAAGCCCAGCAGAAAGCGGCCGGCGCGGCGCTCTCCGCCAAGCGCGGCGACACCAAGAAGAGCGAGCTCAAAGGCGCCTCGAAGGGGATGTACGAATCCATGAGCGAGAAGCAGCTTGAGGACTTCGCCGAGACCAAGCGCAAGGGCAAGCCCGAGCATGTTTCGAAGAAGAGCTGATGGTCGTCATTGATGCAACCCTGATGCGGTTGCTTGGCAAGAAACGGAATGCTGCGGCCGGCCTCTTTTCCTAGCTTCACCGAAGAGATTTGGTGGAGCAGCCTATGTCGAAATCCGATATGGAAAAGCTGGTAGCCGGGCTCGACTGGCCGACCATCGCGGGAGAACTCGACGGGGTCGGCGTCGCGGCTACCGGCGCGCTTCTCACCGCCGGGCAATGCGCAGCGCTGCGTGCGCTCTATTCCGACGATCGGAATTTTCGCAGCCATGTCGTCATGAAGCGGCACGGGTTCGGAGAAGGCGAGTACAAATACTACGCCAATCCCCTGCCGGATACGATCTCAACACTTCGAGAAGCCTTCTATCCGCACCTTGCGCCGATCGCCAATGAGTGGCACCGGCGCATGGGGATTGGGCGCCGCTTCCCCGAAACGCTGGCGACCTTCCTCGACGAATGCCATGCCGGCGGACAGAACCGGCCAACGCCGCTCCTGCTCAAATACGGACCCGGCGACTACAACTGCCTGCACCAGGACCTCTATGGCGAGCATGTCTTCCCGATCCAGCTCGTCATCCTCCTCAGCGAGCCGGGCAAGGACTTCACCGGGGGCGAGTTCGTCATGACCGAGCAGCGTCCGCGCATGCAGTCGCGTGCCGAGGTCGTGCCGTTGGCGATGGGGCATGGCGCGCTGTTCACCGTCAATGACAGGCCCAAGGCGGGTTCACGCGGCGACTATCGCGTGAAGATGCGGCACGGCGTCAGCCGTGTCAGGAGTGGCGAGCGCTATACGACGGGCATCATCTTCCACGACGCGGCCTGAGGCGGCACGTGCGGTCAAATGCCGGGCTGGCTGTTGCGGCAGGGTCCAGGCCCGCTCACACCACCACTTCCCAGCGTCCGCGCTGGAAGGAGCTGGCCATCGCATGCACGGCCCGCTCGATCTCCAGTCCCTCCCCGAAGCCGATGGCAAGCGTATCCTCGCCGAAGACGCGGCCGATCAGTTGCCGGCACTCGATGATCTTCAATTCGTTGAAGCCCAACCCGTGGCCAGGGGCAGGGATGAAGCGATCGTAAGGCGGGTGCTGGGGGCCGGCGAGGATCGTACGGAAGCCCTGCTCGCTTGTCGGGCCTGGAGCCTGGTACAACTGGAACTCGTTCATCCGCTCCTGATCGTAGAGGATCGAGCCGCGCGACCCGAATATCTGCAGCGCGATGCGGCCCTTTCGACCCCACGCCGCGCGGTTGACCATCAACGTACCGGAAATGCCTTCCGGCAGGTGGAAGAGGACGCTGGCGACGTCGTGGTTCTCCACTTCGCGACGCTTGCCGTCCTCCGTAGGCCGGTCGGCGTAAGGCTTGTCCATGTCGCACATGACGCGCGTCACGTTGCCGAACAGCGTTTGCAGGATGGAGAGCGGGTGCACTGCGAAGTCGTCGAGCGCGCCATAGCCGTTGGCAGCCTCGTTGCGCGCTGCGAACGGCGCCTCGGCGTCGGCCATGAAATCTTCGTCCATCTCGACGCGGACGTGATTGACGGCGCCGATCGCGTCTTCCGAAAGGAGCTTGCCTATGTGGCGCAGCATCGGGTTCTGGATGTAGTTATAGCCGAGGATCGCGACGCGGCCGGAGGCCTTCGCGGCGGCCGCCATCGCCTCCGCTTCCGCCATGCTCGGCGCCATCGGCTTCTCGCACCAGACATGCTTTCCGGCCGCCAGCGCCGCGATCGCCATTTCCGCGTGGAACTTGTTGGGCGTGGTGATCGAGACCACGTCGATTTCGGGATCGTCGAGCAGATCGCGCCAGTCGCCGGTCGCCTTGTCGAAGCCGAATTCGGCCGCGCGTCTTTCGGCAAGCGGCACATTGGCTTCAGCCAGGTGGACCAGGCGCGGCCTCGGCACGTCGCCGAAGACCGGGGCGACGGCATTCCAGGCAAGCGCGTGGCATTTGCCCATGTAGCCCGTGCCGATCAGCCCAACTCCGATACGCTCCATGCACGCTTCCCCTTCGCCCATGCCAGGCTCGCGTCGGCCCAAGGCTGTTCACGCAAGCCCATGAATCAACGTGTGTTTTACCGGGCGCGGTCCCCGTGGACTGACACGTCGGCGACAATCCCGTCGGCTGTGGATCCGCCCGCGCGTCCACAGATAAACCAGTTCTTCGATTGATGGAATATTTATTCCATCTGTTGTAGCCTTGCGATCGAAACCGGGAAGATGCCGATGGACGAGGTTGGAATGCCGACGCCGCCGCGCGATTTCGAATCGCTGCGGGCGATGATCATCACGCGCCGGCAAGCGCTGCCGAAGCGGCTGGCGCAGGTGGCGGCGCATACACTGGACAATCCCGACGAGGTGGCATTCGGCACTGCGGCCAGCATCGCCGCCGCCGCCGAGGTGCAGCCCTCGACACTGGTGCGCTTCGCCCAGCATTTCGGCTTCGAGGGTTTCTCCGACCTGCAGCGCGTTTTCCGCGACCGGTTGAAGGAGCGCACGAGCTCCTACGAGGACCGTCTCGCCGCCTTGCGTGCGGAAGCGCTCGAAGGTTCGCACGAAGGAGCGATACTGGACGGTTTCCTCGATGCGGCGCGGCGTTCGCTCGACAAACTCTCGCATGCGGCCGACGCCTCGAAGCTCGAACGCTCCGTCGCGATCCTGGCGCGGGCACGCACGATCCATCTGATCGCACGGCGCCGCTCCTATCCGATTTCCACCTACATGGCCTACGCCTTCGGAAAGCTCGGGATAAGGTGCACGCTGATCGGCTCGCCGGCCGGCATCGATGCCGAAACCCTGGCCATGGCGGGGGAAGGAGATGCGGCGCTCGCCATCAGCTTCTCTCCCTACGCGTCGGAAACCGCCGACCACGCGCGGGCCCTTGCGGCTCGCGGCGTGCCGGTCGTCGCCATCACGGACAGCGCATTTTCGCCGCTCGCGGGCAGCGCAACGGAATGGTTCGAGGTGGCGGAGGCGGACTTCGCCGGCTTCCGTTCGCTTTCCGCGACCATGGCGCTGGCGATGGCATTGACCGTCAGCGTGGCGGAGCGTCGCGCCGAAGGCGATCCGAAATAAGAATAAACATTCCATGTTGACTTGAATATGGAATTTATATTTCATATTGACGCCGGTGCGCGGCTGTTGCACACGCTTGCAAAGCGGAACACCCGGAGGAAACATGACAAAGGCGCAAGCCCCGGACCTGGAGGGGAGGCTCGACGTCATCACGATCGGCCGGGCTTCGGTCGATCTCTACGGCCAGCAGATCGGTTCCCGGCTCGAGGACGTGGCTAGCTTCGCCAAATCCGTCGGCGGCTGCCCCGCCAATATCGCCATCGGCACGGCGCGCCTGGGCCTGAAATCGGCGCTGGTCACCCGCGTCGGATCGGAGCAGTTCGGCCGTTTCATCCGCGAGCAGATGGTGCGGGAAGGCGTGGAAGCAGCCGGAATGGTTGACGATCCCGCAAGGCTGACCGCGCTCGCCATCCTCTCGGTCGAAAGCGACAGATCCTTTCCGCTTCTTTTCTATCGCGAGAATTGCGCCGACATGGCGCTGTGCGAGGACGATATCGACGAGGCGTTCTTTTCGAGGGCCGGCGCGGTCGTGGTCACCGGCACGCATTTCTCGCGCCCGAATACCGATGCGGCGCAGAAGAAGGCGATCCGGCTCATGCGCGGGCAGGGCGGCAAGGTCGTTTTCGACATCGACTATCGGCCCAACCTCTGGGGGCTGGCCGGCCACTCAGCGGGCGACGAGCGCTACGTGAAGTCGGAACGTGTCTCCGATCACCTGAAGATGGTGCTGCCGGATTGCGACCTGATCGTCGGCACCGAAGAAGAGGTGCTGATCGCTTCCGGCGAGGACGATCTCCTTAAGGCGCTGAAGACGATCCGCATGCTCTCGGATGCCGTCATCGTGCTGAAGCGCGGGCCGATGGGTTGCATCGTCTATGACGGGCCGATCCCGGACGATCTGGAAGATGGCATCGTCGGGCAGGGTTTTCCGATCGAGGTCTACAATGTTCTCGGCGCCGGCGACGCCTTCATGTCGGGCTTCCTTCGCGGCTGGCTCGGGGGCGAAAGTTTCGAGACGGCCGCGACCTGGGCCAATGCCTGCGGCGCATTCGCGGTATCCCGCCTTCTTTGCTCGCCGGAGATCCCGACATTCGAAGAACTGCAATATTTCCTCAAGAACGGCTCGACGGAGCATGCGCTGCGCAGGGACGAGGCGATCAACCATGTCCACTGGGCGACCACGCGGCGGGGCGACATCCCGCTGCTCATGGCTCTGGCGTGCGATCACCGTTCGCAGTTCGAGGAAATGGTCGCGCGGGCCGGCGTCGAGTCCGACCGCATCCGCGCCTTCAAGGTGCTGGCCGTGAAGGCGGCCGCGAAAGTCGCCGGAGGCCGCCGCGGCTACGGCATGCTGATCGACGAGAAATATGGCCGCGAGGCCTTCTTCGAGGCAGCCAGGCACGATTTCGACTGGATCGGCCGGCCGGTGGAACTGCCGGGCTCCAGGCCGCTTCGATTCGAATTCGGCCAGGATATCGGTTCGCAACTCGTCGACTGGCCGGTCACGCACACCATCAAGTGCCTTTGCCACTATCATCCGGACGACCCGGCGGCGCTTAAGCAAGAGCAGCAGCAGAAGCTGCTTGCGCTCTTCCAGGCATCGCGCAAGATCGGGCGCGAGCTTCTGGTCGAAATCATCGCGGGAAAGAACGGCCCGCTCGGCGAGGGCACGGTCGCGGACGCGCTGGACGAACTCTATGCACTGGGCATCCGGCCGGACTGGTGGAAGCTCGAACCGCAGGCTTCGAAAGCGGCGTGGAAACGGATCGAGGCCTCCATTTCGCGCAACGATCCGTGGTGCCGTGGCGTCGTGCTGCTCGGGCTCGATGCGCCGGCGAGGGAACTCGAAACGGCCTTCTCCGCGACCGCCGATACGGCTATCGTGAAGGGGTTCGCCGTTGGCCGCACCATTTTTGCCCACGCCGCCGAGGAATGGCTGGCCGGACGCCTGGACGACGATGCTGCGATCGACGAAATGGCCGAGCGCTTCCGCCGCTTGACGGATGCCTGGCTGGCGACGCGCAAGCGCAAGGCGGCTTAAGCGTCGATACTAGGCCGATCCGGCCCGAAGGAACGTTCGAGGAGGAGAGATGACCAAGAAGATCCGCCTGACCATGGCGCAGGCGCTTGCCCGCTTCCTGACACGCCAGATGACCGAGATCGACGGCGAGAAGGTGCCGCTCTTCGGCGGGGTGTGGGCGATCTTCGGGCACGGCAACGTCGCCGGCATGGGCGAGGCGCTCTATCAGGTGCGCCGCGACCTGCCGACCTACCGGGCGCATAACGAGCAGGCCATGGTGCATGCCGCGGTGGGCTTCGCCAAGGCGAATTTCCGCCGCCGCGTCATGGCCGCGACCACGTCGATCGGTCCCGGCGCGACGAACATGGTGACGGGGGCGGCGCTTGCGCATGTCAACCGGCTGCCGGTGCTGCTTCTGCCGGGCGACGTGTTCGCGGCGCGCATCCCGGATCCCGTGCTGCAGCAGGTCGAGGATTTCGGCGACGGTACGGTCTCGGCGAATGACTGCTTCCGCCCGGTCTCCCGTTATTTCGACCGGATCACGCGGCCCGAGCAGATCATTCCGGCGTTGGCCCGCGCAATGGCGGTGCTCACCGATCCGGCCGAATGCGGGCCGGTGACGCTGTCGCTCTGCCAGGACGTGCAGGCCGAGGCTTTCGATTACCCGGAAAGCTTCTTCGAGGAGCGGCTCTGGCTGCCGCGCCGGCAGCGGCCGGACGAGCACGAATTGCAGGCGGCCGTCGAGGCGCTGCGCAAGGCGAAGGCGCCGCTCATCGTCTCCGGCGGCGGCACGCTCTATTCCGGTGCTTCGGCCGCGCTCGAAGTGCTGGCCGGCAAGTCCGGCATCCCGGTCACCGAGACGCAGGGCGGCAAGTCGAGC
>JBQCFA010000085.1:0-6321 GCA_051959695.1 Rhizobiaceae bacterium | reverse complement strand
GGCCCAAATCCCACAGTTCACGAATTTCGCAGACTCGGAGCACTTTCGGGCCAGGCATGCCGGCGCAATGAATTCGCCCGTCGCGAGCGGTCTCGCGACGGGCGCGCTCGTCCCCTGAAAAAAGTGCTAGGCGGCGAGCGCCTTTTTCGGCTCGGCGAGATCATAACCGAGCGCCTCGGCCACGGCACCGTTGGTGATCCTGCCCTTGTGCACGTTGAGACCGTTCCTGAGATGCTGGTCGTCGACCAGGGCCTTCAAGCCCTTGTCGGCAAGCTGCAAGCCGTAGTGCAGCGTGGCGTTATTCAGAGCATGCGCCGAGGTGACCGGTACAGCGCCGGGCATGTTGGCAACGCAATAATGGATCACGCCGTCGATCTCGTAGGTCGGATCGGAATGGGTGGTGGCATGCGAGGTTTCGAAGCAGCCGCCCTGGTCGATGGCGACGTCGACCAGCACCGAACCTTTCTTCATGCCGGACAGCATCTCGCGGGTGACCAGTTTCGGCGCCGCCGCGCCGGGGATCAGCACCGCGCCGACGACGACGTCGGCTGAGAAACATTCCTCCTCCAGGGCCTCGACGGTGGAATAGCGTGTATGGACGCGCCCGCCGAAAATGTCGTCGATCTGGCGCAGGCAGGGGATGGAGCGGTCGATGATGGTCACGTCGGCGCCGAGCCCGACGGCCATCTTGGCCGCATGAAGGCCGACCACGCCGCCGCCGATCACCGTCACCTTGCCTGGCAATACACCCGGTACGCCGCCGAGAAGCACGCCACGGCCGCCATTCGCCTTCTGCAACGCGGTGGCGCCGGCCTGGATGGAGAGCCGGCCGGCGACCTCGGACATCGGAGCAAGGAGCGGCAGCCCGCCGCGGTCGTCCGTGACGGTTTCGTAGGCCACCGCGGTCACGCCGGAGGCGAGCAGGCCTTTCGTCTGCTCCGGGTCGGGAGCCAGATGGAGGTAGGTATAGAGAATCTGGCCTTCGCGAAGCTGTGCCCACTCGGCCGGCTGGGGCTCCTTCACCTTCACGACCATGTCGGCCTTGGCAAAGACATCCGCCGCGTTGTCGGCGATACGAGCCCCGGCGGCGCGATAGGCATTGTCGTCGGCGCCGATACCGGCGCCGGCGCCGGTCTCGACGAGGACCTCGTGTCCGTGGGCGACATACTCACGCACCGATCCGGGGGTCAGGCCGACGCGATATTCGTGGTTCTTGATTTCCTTCGGGCAACCGACGCGCATGACTTCCTCCTGTTCGGCCGGGCATATCTGGATATGCCCGGAATAAACCACGAATCGCGTCGAACGGGTTTGCGAAGTCGGTTGTAGGGGCAGCCATGTTTCGATAGAATTTGCGAATATCGCCTTCGTATTGGAAAAATCCGCGAACAATGGCTTTGGACAGGATTGATATCTCCATCCTCGACGTTCTTCAGAAGGAAGGCCGGATCTCAAACGCCGCGCTCGCCGAAAAAGTCGGCTTGTCGCAATCGGCCTGTTCGCGCAGGCTCGACATCCTGGAGAATACGGGCGTCATCCTCGGCTACCACGCCCAGCTCTCCAACGCGGCGTTGTCGCACAGGATGACGGCCATCGTGCATATCTCGCTATCCGGGCAGTTCGAGAAGTCGCTGGCCGATTTCGAGGCCGCCGTGAAACGCTGCCCGAACGTGCTCTCGTGCCATCTGATGTCCGGGGAATACGACTACATCCTGAGGATCGCCGCCCGCGATCTGGAGGACTACGAGCGCATCCACAAGCAATGGCTCTCCGCCATGCCGCATGTGACGAAGATCAACTCGTCCTTCGCGCTGCGCGAGGTGATCGACCGCACTGCCGTCGGAATTTCGCCCGAGATGGGCTGAGCGATGGAACGACAGCCGCTGCCTGGCTCCGCGGCAATGGTATTGACCCTGATCGCGCTTGGCCCTTTTCTCTAGCCTTCGCCATGAATCCGGGATGCGGCGGCTGCGTGACGTTGCGTCATTATCATGGCGGAACGAAAGCGGCCCGCTGCCGTTGAGTAGCCGAACAATACAGCCAGCGAGGGATTTGCCATGGCATCGGCACTGACGAGATTTCGGGAAGATTTGCAGGACGACATGCAGGACCAGCTTGCCCGGCTGAGCCGGGAAGTCGCTTCTCTCCAGAAGATGATTTCGAAGCGGGGAGGGGCCACTTATGCGGACGCCCGCGACGCGGCAGGCGATTTCTATGAGGATATGTGGGAGCGGGTTCAGGACGCGATGCCGGATTTGCGCCGTGGCGCGAGGCGCGCTCGTGACACCGCGCGCGACAACCCCGCCATCACCGCTGCGGTAGCGGTCGGAGTGCTCGGTCTTCTGGCGCTGCTGGCGAGGCGCTCGTAGATCGCGACGGCCACGGCGCCCACGCAGCCGCTTTGGTGCCCCCGAATGCCTGATATGAATTGATATATTGATCGGATCGTGCCGTATCTTGGTTGGCTGGGACTCACGCCTACCGGCCAAGCGAGACGCCAGGGTCAGATTAAGTGCCGAAAATCGTTCTTGTCATCGGCAGCGCGCCGGAAGCAGTCGGCGCGCTGGAGTTTGATACAGGCGGCGTCGACCACATCGTGGCCATCAACAATGCCTGGCGGATCCGGGGAGACTGGACGCATCTGGCGCACCCGGAAGACTTTCCAGCGGAAAGACGGCCCTTGCCTGCCCCGGGGCGGACGATTGTCACATATCGGGAATATGTCCCGGCCAACAACCGGTTCGGGGGCATTGTCTATGCCGGGGGAACGATGGCTTTTTCCACCGCCTATTGGGTACTCGATGCGCTTCGCCCGGACATCATGGCGTTCTGTGGCTGCGACATGGTCTACGACAGGCCGGGAATGCCCTCGCATTTCTATGGCAACGGCGAGGCGGACCCGCTGCGTGTCGACCCTACGTTGCAAAGCCTGGAGGCCAAGGCGAACCGCCTGGCGATACTGGCGGCGAGGGAAGGCTGCTTGTGCGTCAATGTTTCGTCCCTGCCGCGAAGCCGGCTGACTTTCCCCAGAATGGCTCCGGCAATTTTGGCCGGAGTTCCGGCGGCTTTTCACGAGGCTTCCCTGGGCGCGTTTCGTGAACGCATCGCAACGTCCGCCGAGGCAGAGGTGTCTGCGCTCGAAAGGCACATGAACATCGTAGTGCCCGGCGGCGACTACTGGAACGCGCCGGAAAAGCTTGATGCCGAAGCGCTGTCGGCGATCGACGGCTTATGGCTCAAGGCTCTTGCCCCGGGCGCCGTCGCGCCGGGTCTATCCATGGAACTGGAATAGCCGCATGAAGCGAATGCATGCCGAAGGCGCGGAGTTGTTGATCCGCCCGGCAGAGCCCCGGGATATTCCCGCCATCTTCGCGCTGTTCGCGGATGACGCCATCGGCGGGCATGGCGACAGTACAGACGAGCGTGTTCGACCGCGCTATGAAGCGGCGTTCGCGCGGATCGAGGCCAGACCGAACGATACGCTTTACGTCGCCGAATGGAAAAGCGAGATCGCCGGCACGTTCCAGACGACGCTGGTGACGACCATGAGCGGACAGGGTTCGTCAAGCCTGACGGTGTCGGCGGTCCAGACACGGGCCGACCTGCGCGGCCGCGGTATCGGCGCGCGGATGATCCGTTTCGCCATCGAGGACGCGAAGGCCAGAGGGGCGCGGCAAGTGCAGCTCATGTCGAACGGCAAGCGTGTCGATGCGCATCGCTTTTATGAACGGCTCGGGTTCGTCAGGAGCCACGCCGGGTTCAAGCTGAAGCTATAGACCGGCACGCGAGAAGCTAGGCACGCCTTAGCAGCACATGCATGGCGTGTTTGGTGGCGACATGCTCCACTACCGAAAAGCCGAGTGCCGGCAGGTCGAGACCCGTGAACAGCGCCTCTCCACGACCCAGCACCACCGGCGAGACGGCAAGGTGCATCTCATCGACGGCGCCCATCTTCAGATATTGCCGGACGGTGGAAACGCCGCCGCCAATCTTCACATCCAGTTTGCCTGCAGCAGCCTTTGCCCTCTGAAGGGCGGCCTCGATGCCGTCGGTTACGAAGTGGAAGGTTGTTCCACCCTCCATTTGGATCGGTGGGCGCGCGTGGTGCGTCAGCACGAAGACCGGGGCATGATAAGGCGGATTGTCGCCCCACCAGCCTTTCCAGTTCTCATCTGGCCATTCGCCGCGTATCGGCCCGAACATGTTGCGGCCAAGGATAAAGGCGCCGAACCCGTCCATCGAAGCATGGGCGAAGCGCTCGTCCTCGCCGCTCGAGCCACCCGTCTTGCCTTGCATAGCCAAAAACGTCCGGGTGCCGAAGAACCATTGAAACATCTCCGGACCGCGCCTGCCCAGCGGATTTTCAAGGCTTTGCTCGGACCCTGCACCAAAACCGTCCAGCGATACGCTGAACCCGCGAACGCAAACCTTCGTCACCAAAACCCTCCTGCACGTGGGCCGTTCAGAACACTTTAGATCGGACGAAATGGGGTCCACAATCGTTTGCGCAACATTGCTGCCCAATGCCGACATGGACCATAAAGCCGGTGGCGGTACAGTTCGGTTCGCGGTATTGCCGCCGGCATGAAAGTGGATTTCTTCGATTTTGACCTGCCCGAAGAGCGTATCGCGCTCAGGCCTGCTGCCCCTCGCGACGCGGCGAAGCTGCTGGTCGTGCGGCCGCCGGGTGGACTCGAAGACCGTGTCGTCCGCGATTTGCCGTCCATCCTGCGTCCCGGTGACGCCCTTGTCTTCAATGACACGAAGGTCATCCCGGCGCAGCTCGCGGGGACGCGGGAACGCGACGGCGCGGTGGCCCATATCGACGCGACCCTCCACATGCGTGCCGGGCCGGACCGCTGGAAGGCGTTCGTCCGGCCGGCGAAGCGGCTGCAGGCCGGCGACCGCATCCGCTTCGGCCATTCCGGCGAAGCCTGCTTCCTCGGCGCGCTGGACGCCACGGTTCTCAACAAGGGCGAGGCCGGCGAGGCGCTCCTTGGCTTTGACCTTTCCGGCCCGTTGCTGGACGAGGCGATCC
The DNA here is from genome assembly GCA_051959695.1 of Rhizobiaceae bacterium. Classification (GTDB taxonomy): domain Bacteria; phylum Pseudomonadota; class Alphaproteobacteria; order Rhizobiales; family Rhizobiaceae; genus Mesorhizobium_L. Next base: position 1,283 of record JBQCFA010000085.1, on the reverse strand, counting down.
ACGCCGCCGGCCATGTGCCCCTGCCGCCCTACATTGCGTCGAAGCGTGCCGAGGACGAGCGCGATCGCACGGATTACCAGACGATCTACGCGCGTGAGGAGGGTGCGGTCGCCGCCCCCACCGCAGGCCTGCATTTCACGCCGGAGCTGATGCAGGCGCTCGACGCAGCCGGCATCGAACGCCATTTCGTCACCCTCCATGTCGGGGCGGGAACCTTTCTTCCCGTGAAGGCCGAGGAGACGGAAGGGCATCGTATGCACGAGGAGATCGGGCACGTCTCGGCGGAGACGGCCAAGGCGCTGAACGCCGTACGGGCGAGGGGAGGTCGGATCGTCTCGGTCGGCACGACTTCGCTCAGGCTTCTGGAAAGCGCGGCGGACGCGAATGGAAACCTTCCCGAATGGTCGGGCGCTACCGATATCTTCATCACGCCGGGCTATCGCTTCAAGTTCGTCGACGTTCTGATGACCAATTTCCACTTGCCGCGTTCGACGCTTTTCATGCTCGTCTCCGCATTTGCGGGCACGGCCATGATGAAGCGTGCCTATGCGCATGCGATCGACAGTGGCTACCGCTTCTATTCGTATGGGGATGCGAGCCTGTTGTTCCTGCAGGATCAGCGATGATGGATATACCTGCGGCGACCGCCGCCGAATTCTCCTTCCGCCTGCTCGCCACCGACGGACGCGCGCGGCGCGGTGAGATCGCCATGCCGCGCGGCGTCGTGCGTACGCCCGCCTTCATGCCGGTCGGCACCGCCGGCACCGTAAAGGCCATGTTCATGGACGACGTGCGCGCGACGGGCGCCGACATCATCCTTGGCAACACCTATCATCTCATGCTGCGGCCGGGTGCGGAGCGGGTCGCGCGCCTCGGCGGCCTGCATGAGTTCGCGCGATGGCCATATCCGATCCTCACCGATTCCGGCGGTTTCCAGGTTATGTCGCTGGCAAAGCTGCGCCGACTCGACGAAAACGGCGTGGTCTTCCGCTCGCATATCGACGGCGTGCCATACGAGATGACGCCGGAACGTTCCATCGAGATCCAGTGCCTTCTCGATTCCGACATCCAGATGCAACTCGACGAATGTGTCCGCCTGCCGGCGCAGGATGACGAGATCGAGCGTGCCATGGAGATGTCGGTGCGCTGGGCGGAACGCTGCAGGACGGCGTTCGGCGAACAGCCGGGAAAGGCGATGTTCGGCATCGTCCAGGGCGGCGACGTGGCGCGTCTGCGCGAGCGTTCGGCCTCGGCGCTATCCGCACTCGACCTCAAGGGTTACT
>JBQCFA010000084.1:0-12686 GCA_051959695.1 Rhizobiaceae bacterium | reverse complement strand
CGGAGAACTGGTGGTAGAACGCTCCGGCGTCCTCAACCTCGGTGTCGAGGGGATGATGGTCATGGGCTCCGTCAGCGGCTTCGCCGCCGCCTATTCGACTGGATCGCCGTGGCTTGGCGTTCTGGCCGCGATCATCGTCGGAGCCGTCTTTTCCCTGCTCTTCGCCTTCCTCACGCTGACGCTCGTGACCAACCAGGTGGCGACCGGCCTTGCGCTGACACTGCTTGGGCTCGGGCTTTCGGGCATGCTTGGCGAGTCCTTCGTCGGGCAGCCGGGCGTGCGGATGACGAACATCCACATACCCGGCCTCAGCGACCTGCCGGTGGTCGGCCACCTGCTCTTCGGTGAGGATCCGCTCTTCTATCTCTCGATCGTGCTGGTCATCGCCGTGGCGTGGTTCCTGTTCCGGACGCGTGCCGGCCTGACACTGCGCTCGGTCGGCGACAACCATGGCTCGGCGCATGCGCTCGGAATTCCGGTAATCGGCATCCGTTACCTGGCCGTGATGTTCGGCGGAGCCTGCGCCGGCCTCGCCGGAGCACAGCTTTCGCTCGTCTATACACCGCAGTGGATCGAGAACATGACAGCGGGCCGCGGCTGGATCGCACTGGCATTGGTGGTGTTCGCCTCATGGCGGCCGTGGCGGGTCCTCGCCGGCGCCTATCTCTTCGGGGCGCTGACCATCGCGCAACTGCATGTCCAAGCGATCGACCTGAATGCCGCCGCGTTTCTTCCGGCGCCCATCTACTGGCTGCTGGCGGCGATAAAGTCGGTGCCGACGCAGTTTCTTTCTTCGCTTCCCTATCTGGCGACCGTGGTCGTACTTGTTCTAATCTCCCGCAACAGGCGGCTGACGATGGTGAACACGCCCGCTTCGCTTGGGCGCGCCTTCGTTCCGGACCGTTGACGACAACGACAAGAATAAAAGTTCGAGGAAACGACAAACGGAAGTCACAGGACCATCAGAGAGGTAACAGCATGAAGAAGCTCCTATTCGCACTGACCGCGACGGCCGCTATGGCTTTGGCGGTGAATGCCCAGGCCGCCGGCAAGTTCAAGGCGTGCTGGGTCTATACCGGCCCGATTGGCGATTTCGGCTATTCCTACCAGCACGAACAGGGTCGGCAGGAAGTCATCAAGGAACTCGGCGACAAGGTCGACACCGCCTATCTCGAGAACGTCAACGAGGGGCCGGACGCGGAACGCGCCTTCGAACGACTGGCGCGCGAGCATTGCAACCTGATCTTCGGCACGTCATTCGGCTTCATGGACGCCGAACTGAAGGTCGCCAAGCGGTTTCCGAAGGTTATGTTCGAGCACGCTACGGGCTTCAAGATGAACAAGAACATGGGCATCTACAACGCCCGGTTCTACGAAGGCCGCTACGTGATGGGCCAGATCGCGGCCAAGATGTCGAAGACCGGCGTCGCCGGCTACATCGTTTCCTTCCCGATCCCGGAAGTGGTGATGGGCATCAACGCCTTTATGCTCGGCGCACACTCCGTCAACCCCGACTTCAAGGCCAAGATCGTCTGGGTCAATACCTGGTTCGATCCCGGCAAGGAGGCGGATGCCGCCAAGGCGCTGTTCGATCAGGGCGCCGACATCATTACCCAGCACACGGATTCGACGGCGGCGCTGCAGGTCGCCGAGGAGCGCCACAAGCTCGGCTTCGGTCAGTCTTCCGACATGATCAAGTTCGCGCCGCATGCCCAGCTCACCGCCAATACGGACAATTGGGGCCCGTATTACGTGGAACGCGTCAAGGCGGCGATGGACGGAACGTGGAAGCCGGACAATGTCTGGCTCGGCATCAAGGACGACGCGGTGAAGCTGGCGCCGTTCACCAACATGCCCGACGACGTGAAGGCGATGGCTGAAGCCACTGAGAAGAAGATCGCCGGCGGCTGGAACCCGTTCACCGGGCCTATCGCCAAGCAGGACGGAACGCCCTGGCTGAAGGACGGCGAGGTCGCGGACGACAAGACCCTGCTCGGCATGAACTTTTACGTGAAGGGGGTCGACGGCACGCTGCCGAAGTAACGACCCGATCGCGATATTCACCGAACGGCAAAGGGCGCTCACCGGAGCGCCCTTTTTCATGCTCGGGCGGCAAAGGGCGGCGGCAACCGCAAGAGGGCGGTGTCGACGCGGTCGAGGGCAGCCATGCAGGCCCGGATCAGCGGCTTGCGGACAGGTGTCTCGACGAAGCGGCAGATCAGCCAGGCCGCCGCCACGATGGCCGACGTCACCAGCGTCAGTGCCGACCAACGATCAAGCTGTGGTGCCAGCGCATCGAGCGCCAGGTAGCCGATGTTCTGGTGTAGCAGGTAGAGCGGATACGTAAGGCCGCCCAGCAGCACGATAACGCCTGTCGGAACGATCTTTCGACGCAGCAGGACCGCGCCCGCGAACAAGGCGTGGATGACGAGGTTGGCGCCGAGAAGCTGCGTCAACGAAAGCGATGCGCCGTAATGGGTTTGCATCCAGTCCCGCGTGACGGTGAGTGTGTCGCAGGACAGCAGGAAGGCGGCCAGCGCAAGGATCGCCGCCTCGGCGGAGCACCCCTTCGCCACCATGTACTGGGCAAGCATCCCACCGGCAAAGAAGGGCGCGTATTCGGTCAAAAGCGCCATGCGCACAGCACCGCTCTTGAGTACCAGCTCGTTGGCCGCCGCTATCAGCAGCCAGGCGGCAATGATCGGCAATCGCCAGCGCCGGAACAGACCGGTCATGAGCAGGAGCGCGATCCAGGCGTAGAAAACGATCTCCAGCACGATTGACCAGTAGACGCCATCCATGAACGGGTGGCGCAGGGCAGGGGCGAACATCGAGAGATTGGCAAGATAACCGGCTGCGGTCGCCGGCAGCCTTGGATCGTTCGCCATCAGCAGGACCAGGAAGCTTGCGCTCATGCAGACCAGGTAGCCCGGATAGAGCCGTGCGAAGCGGGCGACGGCGAATTCCCGCCAGCTCCTTCCTTCCGCCGACCAGGCGATCACGAAGCCGCTGATGAGGAAAAAGAGGTTGACGCCGAGATAGCCGAAGATGGCGTAGGGCGCGGCTTCCGGATAGCCCGTATCGAGGAACGGCTCCGGCGCCGCGCCACGGAAAAGGTAATGAAACGCCAGCACCGACAGCGCCGCGACCAGCCGTAAGAGGTCGAGCGAGGCCATCCGGCCCTGAAGGTTCCGCGATCGATCGTCCATTGCGCCGCGCCTCGTTGTTCGCCACGAAGATAGGCCGAACGCCGGCGCGAGGGGTTAAGCGGAGGTCGATTTCTTAAGAATTGGTAAATGCGTCGGGCGAAGGATTGCCGAAGGCATGCCGGTAAACTGCAGCGATTGCGGGGTCAACGAAATAGGTCGATTGTTGTCCGACCCGCTGCCATAAACAAAAACCGCCCGTAGGCGGATGGCGCAAATCTCGTAAGGTCTTTTAAAGAGTGGCTCCCCGGGACGGATTCGAACCATCGACCAACCGGTTAACAGCCGGTTGCTCTACCGCTGAGCTACCGGGGAACTCTGTGCAGGCGCCGCTGCCTATAGCAAACCGCTTCGGCCATTGCAAAGGCCCAATCGGGAATTTCGCGACGCGGTAAACGCCGTTCCGAAACAAGCCGCCCGGAGATCCGGAAGCTGGCCTTCGTGCTCGCCATATCCCATATGGAGCTTCCGCAACGTCCCCATTGGGATGCCCGCAGCCGTTCCAGCCAAAGGGTCCGAGCCGATCATGACCGATGCCGACGATGCCGATGCGACGCGCCGCCGCGACCCATCGATCCACCTGTTCGGCAGGACCGTCAGGTTGCCGCGCTCCAGGCCGGTGCGAATCGCCATCGGCGTCGTGCTGGTGGTGCTCGGCTGTTTCGGTTTCCTGCCGATCCTGGGATTTTGGATGATACCGCTCGGGCTGCTCGTCCTCTCCTACGAGTTCGCGAGCGTGCGGCGCTGGCGGCGCAGGATGATCGTGCGCTGGGAGCGATGGCGGAAGAGAAGGCGCTGACGCGAGGCGGCAGGCGCTCTCATTGTCGTTCCGCCTTCAGACGCGTCAGGATGTCCTGGTATTCGTCTCGCCGGACGCGCCGGCTTGGAGGCCTCGCCCGGAATCGAACCGGGGTGCAAGGATTTGCAGTCCTCTGCGTAACCACTCCGCCACGAGGCCTTCGCGGGGCTTAATGCGCGTTCTGTTAACAGAGCGTTCAAAGACCGACAAGCGTCGAAGCGCGTTTCCGCGAGCGCCGGTTTCTTTTTTCCGGGCCAAAGGCCTGGACGGCATTTCATTCCCGCCGATGGCGACTGGCATGGCTGTGTGGAGGTTACGCGAGGGGGCGTCGAACCGTTTGTTCGACGATGGGACTTTTCTGCAACAGGGAAGGAAGGCTTGCTCCGCAATTGCCCAGTGTTTGATTGACCTTGCGGGCCGTTTTTGTCACACGTTCCGCAGACCGACGCCGCGATTCAGCCGGCGCCCCGCGACAACGCATCCGGCTAGTTCCCGGCTGCCATATTTCAACGCGGCGCTTGTGCCGCTATAATCCAGACGCGGCGCCATGGCGCCAGGGGACGAACCGAAGCAACGATGACAGCCGACTATGCGCTTCTGCGGGTTAAGATGGTGGATGGTCAACTCCGCACCACCGGCATCACCGACGCGCGCGTCCTCCATGCGATGGGTTCGATCCCGCGCGAGGCGTTCCTTCCCGCCGTCCGCCGCCCGCTTGCCTATCTCGACGAGGATATCGCCATCACCACCGGCTCGGGAGAGCCGCGCTATCTGATGGAGCCGGCGCCCTTCGCCAAGCTCGTGCAACTCGCAGACATCCGCCCCTCGGACCGGGTGCTCGATGTTGGCTGCGGCACGGGCTATTCGTCCGCCGTGCTTTCGCGGCTGGGCGCTTCCGTCACGGGTGTGGAACGCCAGGCCGATCTCGCCGATTCGGCGCGCTCCGCGCTGGCGGGCCTTGGCTTCGACAATGTGACGATCATCCATGCCGCCCCGGAGGATGGTTATCCACAAAATGCGCCTTACGACTCGATTCTGCTGGGCGGCGCCGTCGACGAGGTCCCGGAGGCGCTTTTCGGGCAGTTGGCCGAGGGGGGCAGGCTGGTCGCTGTGATTGGCGAGGGCAATGCCGGTATTGCGCGTATTTGCGTCAAGGAAGGCGGTGTGGTTTCGTGCCGCCGGGCCTTCAATGCCGCGGTAAGGCCGCTGCCGGGATTTCGGCGCGCGCCTGCGTTCGAGTTCTGATCGGGGAGGCGGGGGAGCGCATATATTGGTGAGGTCCCGTCTTACAGGAAGGCTGAAGAGGCGGGATCTGCCGGAACATTAAGCGGGCCGAGTCGTCGGCCGTCAATCAAGAGTGCGGCCGGGGCGACCCTGCCAAACGGATATGAGGTAGGTTGTGTCGCTCGTTCGGAACACTATAGCCGCAGCGCTGCTGCTGTCGGTCAGCGGCTTCGGCATCACGGCCGCTTCGGCCGAGACGATCTTCGGCGCCCTGACGAAGGCCTATCAGTACAATTCCACCCTGAACGCCAGCCGCGCTGGAGTGCGCGTCACTGACGAAGGCGTCGCGATCGCCAAGTCGGGTTGGCGGCCGACCATCTCCGGCAGCAGCAGCATCAACTACGCCTCGCAGGGCGGGACGCGGCTCACGACGGGTGGCTTCGGCGTCAGCATCCAGCAGACGCTTTTCGACGGGTTCCAGACGCTGAACAACGTCCGCGCGGCAAAGGCCCAGGTGCGCGCGCAGGATGAAGGCTTGCGCAATACCGAGGAGAACATCCTCTTCAACGCCGTCAGCGCCTATATGGACGTCATCCTGAACCGCCAGATTGCGCAGTTCAGGGAACGCAACCTCGCCTTCCTGAACGAGCAGGTACGGGCGGCGAATTCGCGACTGGATGTGGGCGAGGGCACACGGACGGACGTGGCCCAGGCCCAGGCCAGCCAGGCTCTGGCCCAGGCGCAGCTGAGCGCTGCGAGGGCGCAGGTGCTTTCCAGCGCCGCTACCTATCACCAGATCGTCGGCGACGAACCGGGGCGGTTGCAGGCCGCGCAGCCGGTCACGAAGCTGCTTCCGTCCAGCCTCCCGTCCGCCTTCGCCATCGCTGCGGCCGAGCATCCAGCTATCCGCAGCACCGAAGCGCTGGTGGATGCGTCCGAGTTCTCGGTGAAGTCGGCGGAAGGCACTCTGCTGCCGAGCATAGCGGCGCAGGCCGGGCTCAATCGTAACTACGATCACCAGTCGCCGGCCGGGATTCAGCCGAACGGCTGGGAGAATTCGGCGAGCATCGGCCTGTCGCTCAACGTACCGATCTATCAGGGCGGGCGGGCCTCTGCGCAGGTTCGCCAGGCCAAGGAATCACTCGGCCAGGCCCGCATTCAGGTGGACGTCAGCCGTGACCAGGTTCGCGCCGCGGTCGCCGCAGCATGGTCGCAATACCAGGCGGCGAAAGAATCCACCCGGGCCAATGCCGAGGCCGTCAAGGCAGCGCAACTGGCCCTCAACGGCGTCATCGAAGAGCGCAATGTCGGCCAGCGCACCACGCTCGACGTGTTGAATTCGCAGGCTGACCTGATCTCCGCGCAGATCAACCAGGTGAGCGCCGAGCGCGATCTCGTGGTGGCGAGCTATGCGATCGTATCGGCAGTCGGGCGGCTTTCCGCTGGCCGGCTCGGCCTCTCCGTCGCCGAGTACCATCCTGAAGAGCACTACAACGCCGTCAAGGACAAGTGGTACGGCCTGCGCACGCCGGACGGCCGCTGAGGCCGGTCACCGGGGCCCGAGGCATCCGTTCCGGCCCTTAAAGCGGGATTTCTCTGTGGCAAAGGTGCCAGTGCCGGGGGCGGGGGATTCTCAGCCGTACCGCTCTCGGGTACGCTTGTGCAGTGATTCGGCGTCGCTTTTGCCGTGCGCCGGGCGCGGAAACAGTCACAAAGGGCGGCTAAGGTGACGATGGCTCAAGCGAACAGCGCTCAGCGCGAACCTTCGATGGAAGAGATTCTCGCATCGATCCGCAGGATCATCGAGGACAGCGACACAGCCAAGGAGCCGGTCGCGGCGGCGCCGGAGCCGGAATCGGCTCCTTCGGGCAGCGTGATCGAGGTGGAAAGCTTCCGCGCCGATCTGCGCGCGAGCACAGAGGCACAGGAAGCGGGCAGGGCGGAGCCGGCGGCGTCTCAGACATTCGCGGATTTCGCCGCGGCGGTGAAGCGTGCGCCCGCCGGGGAGGAGGGGGCACCAGGCACTGACATGCAGGATGCGAGGCTGCCAAAAGTATCCGCGGTGGACGAGGCTCTTGCGGCCGGAACAGACGACGATGGCCTCGATCAGGATGAAATGATCGCCGAACTCAGCGAACAGCTCGGGGCGCTTGCCGCATTCGAGCCCGAGCAGAAGAGGGCCGCCGAGCCGAAGTCCGGCATCCTGTCCGAACAGGCCGGCCGCCAGGTGGCGGCGTCGTTCGGCGAACTGACGGAGGCGTTTTCCTCAAACCGCCGGCGAAGCTTCGAGGAAATGGCCGAGGAGATGATGCGGCCGATGCTGCAGGACTGGCTCGACAACAATCTGCCGGTGCTGGTCGAACGGCTCGTGCGCGAGGAGATCGAGCGCGTGGCGCGCGGCGCCAGCAGCTAGGAAATCGCGCCGGGAGGGCTTTTCTCTACCCTTTTCGGAGGGCTCTCCGTGAAGCCTCTTTTTCTTGCGGCATGCATGCTCGCTTCAGTGGGCTGTCTTTCGACTGCCGCATCGGCCATGAGCCTCAGCTTCGACTGGGGACCGACGCGGAAATGCGTCGACTTCAAATCGGCGCCGATGACAGTATCCAGCGTACCGGCGGGAACGAAGAAGCTGCGCAGCCATATGACGGACCTCGATGCGCCAGATTATCCGCATGGGGGCGGCACGGTCTCCTAGTCCGGGAACGGCAAGCTCGCCTATGGCGCTTTCCGGTATCGCGGCCCATGTCCGCCAGCGCCGCATATCTATCGTATGACGGCGGAGGACCTCGACGCCGGCGGTAAGGTACTGGCAACCGCCGCCGCCAAGAGGCGATTTCCCTGACTTGATGGGCTGGCTTGACCGGGCTCGGACGCCGCAGTTGACTTGCCGTGGCGCATCCGGTTTACACCCGGCCTGACCATTCCGGAAATCTGGGATTTTCCCGATGCTTGAGAAGAATTACGACGCGGCCGGCGTGGAGCCGAAGATCGCCGCCCGTTGGGATGAGGCCGATGCCTTCCGCGCCGGCGCGGGTGCGGAGGAGGGCGCTGAGGCTTTCGCGATTGTCATCCCGCCGCCGAATGTCACCGGCTCGCTGCATATGGGGCATGCCCTCAATAATACGCTGCAGGACATCATGGTGCGTTTCGAGCGCATGCGCGGCAGGAACGTTCTGTGGCAGCCAGGCATGGACCATGCCGGCATAGCCACGCAGATGGTGGTCGAACGGCGTTTGATGGAAAAGCAGATCCACCGCCGTGAGCTCGGTCGCGAGGCCTTCATCGAAAAGGTCTGGGAGTGGAAGGGTGAATCCGGCGGGGCGATCCTCAACCAGTTGAAGCGGCTCGGCGCGTCCTGCGACTGGTCGCGCGAGCGGTTCACCATGGACGAGGGCCTGTCCAAGGCGGTCATCGAAGTCTTCGTCACGCTCTACCGCGAGGGGCTGATCTATCGCGGCAAGCGCCTGGTCAACTGGGACCCCGAATTCGAGACCGCCATCTCCGACCTCGAGGTGGAGAATCGCGAAGTCGACGGCCATATGTGGCACTTCAAGTACAAGCTGGCCGGTGGCGAGACCTATACATATGTCGAGAAGGACAGCGACGGCAACGTCCTCTTCCAGGAAGAGCGTGACTACATTGCGATCGCCACGACAAGGCCCGAAACCATGCTCGGCGACGGCGCGGTGGCGGTCCATCCGTCGGATGAACGCTACCGGCCTATCGTTGGCAAGCTCTGCGAAATCCCGGTCGGCCCGAAGGAACACCGGCGCCTGATCCCCATCATCACGGACGAATATCCCGATCCTGCGTTCGGCTCGGGAGCCGTCAAGATCACCGGCGCGCATGATTTCAACGACTACCAGGTCGCGCGCCGCAACGGAATCCCGCTCTATCGCCTGATGAACAACGTCGCGGCGATGCGCGACGACGGCGATCCTTACGCCGAAGGCGCCGCCCAAGCGGCCGAGATCGTCCGCAGCGGCATGCTGCCGAGCGAGTCCGACGTGGACGCGATCAACCTCGTGCCCGACGAATATCGCGGCCTCGACCGTTATGAGGCCCGCAAGCGAATCGTCGCCGCAATCGATGCCGAAGGCCTAGCGGTAACGGTCAAGGACGCCGAGGGCAACGACGTGCCTTTCGTCGAGTCGAAGAAGATCATGCAGCCCTTCGGCGACCGCTCCGGCGTCGTCATCGAGCCGATGTTGACGGACCAGTGGTTCGCCGACGCCGAGACCCTTGCCAGGCCGGCGATCGCGTCGGTGCGCGAAGGCCGTACCAATTTCGTGCCGAAGAACTGGGAAAAGACCTATTTCGACTGGATGGAGAACATCGAGCCCTGGTGCATCTCGCGCCAGCTATGGTGGGGCCACCAGATCCCGGCCTGGTACGGGCCGGACGGCCACATCTTCGTCGAGAAGGACGAGGAGACGGCGCTGGACGCGGCGGTAGAGCACTATCTCGCCCTCGACGGTCCATGGAAGGCCTGGGTGCAGGACAGGCTGGAGAATTTCCAGCCGGGCGAGATCCTGACCCGTGACGAGGATGTGCTGGATACGTGGTTTTCCTCCGCGCTTTGGCCCTTCTCGACGCTTGGCTGGCCCGACAAGACGCCGGAGCTCGCCACCTACTATCCGACGAGCGTGCTCGTCACCGGCTTCGACATCATCTTCTTCTGGGTCGCCCGGATGATGATGATGGGCCTGCACTTCATGGACGAGGAGCCTTTCCACACGGTCTATGTGCATGCGCTCGTTCGCGACAAGAATGGCGCGAAGATGTCGAAGTCGAAGGGCAACGTCATCGACCCTCTCGGCCTGATCGACGAATACGGCGCCGACGCGTTGCGCTTCACGCTCGCCATCATGGCCGCGCAGGGCCGCGACGTTAAGCTCGATCCGGCGCGTATTGCGGGCTATCGCAATTTCGGTACCAAGCTCTGGAACGCCACGCGTTTCGCACAGATGACTGGCGTCGCGCGCAACGACGACTTCGTGCTTCATGATGCGAAGCTGACGGTCAACCGCTGGATCCTGACGGAACTGTCTGACACTGCCCGGCAGATCACCGACGCCATCGCCTCCTATCGGTTCAACGATGCCGCCGGCACTGCCTACCGCTTCGTCTGGAACACGTTCTGCGACTGGTATCTGGAGCTGTTGAAGCCTGTCTTCATGGGCGACGACGATGCGGCCAAGGTGGAGAGCCAGGCGGTCGCGGCCTTCGCGCTCGACGAGATTTACAAGCTGCTCCATCCTTTCATGCCCTTCATGACGGAGGAGCTTTGGGCCGAGACGGGCGATGGCGGACGGCAGTCCCTGCTTTGCCACGCCGCATGGCCAAGCCCGGAATTCGAGGACAAGGCGGCGGCCGGCGAAATGAACTGGCTGGTCGAGCTCATCTCCGGCATCCGTTCGGTCCGCGCCGAGATGAACGTGCCCCCGGCGGCCATGGCGCCGCTGGTGCTGGTCGGGGCAGGAACGGAAACGCGCGCGAGGCTGGCCCGTCATGAGGCAGCGATTGGCCGGCTGGCACGTATCTCCGGTATTTCCTTTGCCGAATCGGCGCCGAAGGCTGCGGCGCAGCTCGTCGTTGGCGAGGCGACGGCCTGCCTGCCGCTTGGCGACCTGATCGACCTTGGTGCGGAGGCGGCACGTCTTCGCAAGGAGATCGCCAAAGCGTTGGACGAGATCGCACGTATCGAGAAGAAGTTGGCGAACGATAAGTTCGTGGCCAACGCGCCCGAGGAGATCGTCGTCGCCGAGCGCGAGAAGATGGAGGAATACCGGGCAACCCGCGCGCGGCTTGAGACGGCGCTGTCGCGGGTCGCGGAATAGGCCTTGCCAGCGATCTTTCGTTGGGGAAGAAGGATAACGGCGAGGGCGAACCGGATCGCGGAAGCCGGTTAGGCCTTGGCTTTTCCCGACGCGCCTTCGGCCACCATTCGCTCGGCCAGCGCCAGATGGTCCTCGTTGCTTTGGGCCTCGATATAGACGCGCCGCACATCCGCAAACCGACCCCGGATTTCGCGTTCCAGGCGGGAGACGGTGGTTTCCACCTGCTCGGCCGAAATGTCGTTGCGGAAATCCAGGCTGACGACAACGAGAATCTCGTGCGGCCCGAGATGGACGGTACGCAACTCGTTGACGGCTTCGACGTCCCCGTGATTCTCGAGCATCTGACGGATAGCCATGGATAGTTCGGGGTTTGCCGCCTCGCCGATCAACAGACCTTTGGTCTCGTAGGCGAGCAGGTAGGCGGTGATGCCAAGGACGACGCCGATGGCGATCGACCCCGCCGCGTCATAGCGCGTATCGCCCGTCCATAGGCTGAGCACGAGGCTGGCCGCCGCGATCAGCACGCCGATGCAGGCGGCGGTGTCCTCCATCAGCACGATGAAGACGGCCGGGTCCTTGTGCGCGCGGAAATGCTCAAAGAACCCCCGCTCTCCTCTTGTCGTGTTGAACTCGCGATAGGCCACCGTCCAGGACATGCCCTCGAAGAGGAAGGCGGCGGCGAGTACGATGAAGGCCACGGCGGGGGCCTCGATCTCGTGGCCCGATCCCAGCGCGATGACGCCCTCGTAGATCGAGACGCCCGCGCCGAGCGCAAAAATCAACATCGCCACGACGAATGACCAGAAATACAGTTCGATGCCGTATCCGAACGGATGCCGCTTGTCTGGCGGGCGGCTGGAGCGGTTGAGGCCAAGAAGCAGCAAGGCTTCGTTCGCCGTATCCACCAGCGAATGGATGCCTTCCGACAACATACTGGAAGAACCCGTGAAGAACGCCGCGACGAACTTCACCACCGCGATCGCGCCATTCGCGGCGATGGCGGCGATGACGGTGAAGCGGCTGCCTTTCGCATCGTGACGCGTGCTTGCCATGCGGATTTCTTCCCCTCGGCTCCTGAACAGGATTCCTATATGGATCGCCACAGCGAAGGCGAAAGGCCGCAAGCGCTATGCGGCGATCAACGCCTTCACTCCGTCGGCGACGAATTGCACCGCAAGTGCGGCGAGAATGACGCCGAGCAGGCGGGTCAGGATGGAACGGCCGGTCTGGCCAAGGAAGCGATCGATGCGCTCGGCGAGGATGAATACCAGCCAGGCGATGAGCAGGCACAGAAGGATGATCCCGACAAGCGCGAGTTGAGCCTGCCATCCACGGAAGGTCCCGGAAAGCAACACGGTCGCCGAAATCGCGCCGGGGCCGGCGATCAGAGGGATGGCTAGCGGAAAGGCGGCGATATTATGGATCATATCCCGGGTGATGGCGACCGCGGCGCTCTTCTCCTTCCGGTCCTGGCGCTGTTCGAAGATCATTTCGAAGGAGATAAAGAAGAGAAGGAGGCCGCCGGCGACACGGAAGGCCGGCAGCGTGATGCCGAAAACGCTGAGGATCGCGGTGCCCGCGAGCGCGAACAGCACGAGCACGGCGAAGGCTATGACGCTG
>JBQCFA010000083.1:0-5788 GCA_051959695.1 Rhizobiaceae bacterium | reverse complement strand
AGGCGCGATGTAGCTGCCCTATACCGTTCCGCCGAGTTCCTCGGAAAGGTCCTGCAGTTCCTTGTCACCAGCCATTTTCGTCTGCAGCTCGTCAAGGCTGATATCGGCCTTCGTGTACGTGCCGAGCGTGCGGCCACGGTTGAGCACGGTGAACTTGTCGCCGACCGCGTACGCATGGCGGACGTTGTGGGTGATGAAGATGACGCCCAGGCCCTTGGCGCGCACCTGCCGGATGAATTTCAGCACCATGGAGGTCTGCGCCACGCCGAGCGCCGAAGTCGGCTCGTCGAGGATCAGCGCCTTGGCCCCGAAATAGACGGCGCGGGCGATCGCCACGCATTGCCGCTCGCCCCCCGAAAGCGTGCCGACTGCCTGTTCGGGATCTCGAACGTCGATGCCGATCCGGCGCATTTCCTCGCGAGCGACCTTGTTGGCGAAGTCCATGTCCATGAACGACAACGGCCCGACCTTTTTCACCGGCTCGCGGCCCATGAAGAAATTGCGGCTGATGGAGAGAAGCGGGATCATCGCCAGATCCTGGAAAACAGTGGCGATGCCGGCGTCCAGCGCCTCGCGCGGACTGGAGAACGCCACAGGCTTACCATCAACCACGAAATCGCCGCCCGTCGGACGATGCACGCCCGACAGCGTCTTGATCAGCGTCGACTTGCCGGCGCCGTTGTCGCCAAGCAGGCAGTGCACCTCCCCTGCCCTGACAGTGAGCGAGACGCCGGCGAGCGCGACGACGGGGCCGAAATGCTTGACCAGGTCACGCACCTCGATCAGCGGGCGCCCCAGGCCTGCCGGCATGGCTTGTTCCGATCCGGAAACGGCATGCGTCGCGGTAGCCATCAGCGTTCTCCCGTCACGCGCCGGCGGATCGAACTGTTGAACAGCACGGCGATCAGGAGCATGGCGCCGAGGAAGACCTGGAACCAGTCGCTCGGAGCGCCGGTGAAGAGGATGCCCTGCTGCACCACGCCGAAGATCAACGCGCCGAGACAGGCGCCGATCACCGAGCCATAGCCGCCGGTCAGCAGGCAGCCGCCAATGACCGCCGCAATGATCGCCTCGAATTCCTTGAGCAGGCCACGGTCGGCGGCGGCCGAGCCAAATTCGAACACCTGGCAGGCCGCGAAGACGGTGGCGCAAAACGCCGTCACCATGAAAAGCGATATCTTCACGGCATTGACAGGCACGCCTACATTGCGCGCCGCGTTGGCGTCGCCGCCCGAAGCGAATATCCAGTTGCCGGTGCGCGTCTTGGTCAGGACGACATGGCCGATGATGGCGATGACGAAGGCCCATATGATCAGCATCGGAATGCCGGGCACCGCGGGCGCGCCGTTCGGCAGCTTGTTGATGATGCCGTGGTCTGCGAGCCACTGGAAGAAGCCGGGGAAAAGTTTGGCCGAGAACAGCGCCGCGACGAAGCTGTTGTCCGAATATTGCTTCAGGCCGCTGACGATGGTGCGGTTGGTGAAGATGATCGAGAGAGCGATCGTCAGCCCGCGCAGCATGTAGAGGGAGGCCAGGGTGACGATGAAGGAAGGCAGTTTCGTGCGCACGACGATATAGCCGTTGAGCGCGCCGATCGCCATCGCCACCAGGAAGGCGAGCACCACGCTCACCCCGATCGGAACGTGAAAATAGATCGTGGGGATGGCGATCATCATGCCTGAGAAGCCGATCATCGAGCCCACGGACAGGTCGAACTCCCCGCCGATCATCAGGAGAGCCGCACCCGTCCCGATGATCATCAGCTGCGCCGTCACCGTCATCCAGCTCAGGATGCCGTCGGAGGCGAACATGCCGGTTCCGCCAGCGGTGAACACAAAGAAGACCAGGACCAGGATAACGCCGGCGATGGCGCCGAAGTCGGGCCGGGTCAGAAGCCGCTGGTACCAGGACTGGCGACCCAGGCGCTCGTCGACCACGTCCACCACGGGGGTCGCGGCAGCATCAGAGTTGAATCGTTCCGCCATTTCAAACCTCGCGCTGTATCCCCGGACGCGGCCTAGCGACCGCCCGTCCGTCGAGGAAGGCAAGGCGGGCCCTGCCGGGCCCGCCGATCGAGCCTTAGCGGTATTCCCCAGCCAGTTTCTCGACCAGGGCGATGTTGTCCTTGGTCACGAAGCCGGGGCCGGTGTTGACGTTGTTCGCGGGCATGACGCCGTAGCGGACATATTGCGTCAGGAACACGATCGGCAGGTAGCCCTGCAGGTAGGGCTGCTGGTCGATCGCAGCATCCATCGTGCCGTCCTTGATCGCCTTGGAAATATCCCCGTCGAGATCGAACGAGATGAAGCTCTTGAACTTCGAGCGCGAACCGGTATCGCGGAGATATTTGATCGTCGGATCGGCCGAGTTGGGCCCGAGCGTCAGGATACCGTCCGTATCCGGATGGCTGGTCAGGAAGGCCTTGACCTTGTTGTAGATCTCGGTCGGATCGATGCCGGAATCGACCATCTGGTCGCCGAGCTTCACGCCGAGGCCGTCGGCATAGCCCTGGCAGCGCTGAACCGAGGCCGGGTTGGTGATGTAGTGGTTCACGCAGAGGAAATGCGTGACGCCGGCCGCCTTGGCCTTTTCGCCAGCGCCCTTGCCGGCGTCGTATTCCGGCTGGCCGATATGCATCAGCGCCCCGAGCTTCTTCGACTGCTCGGCGGTGCCGGAATTCACGGTGATCACCGGGATACCCTTGGCCACCGCGCCCTGGATCGCCGACTGCAGCACGTCGAAGTCCGCGATCGTGGTAACGATGCCGTTCGGATTGGAAGCGGTCGCCTGCTGGATGATGCGTGCCATATCGGCGATGTCGCCGGTCGGCGGATTGCGGTATTCGACCTTCACGCCTTCGTCATGTTCGGCGTTCTTGAGGGCGTTCTTGATCACATTCCACCAGGAATCCGAATCCGGGGCGTGGCTCACGAAGACGAAGCGTTCATTGTCGGCGAGCGCCGACGGGATAGCCGCCATGGTGGTGAAGACGGCGGCAGCGGCGACGATCACGCCGCGCAGCAAAGCAGATTTCATCGATAATCCTCCCTTGGATATGCTCAGGCACCGCATCTTACCCTCGCCTGCCGGCGCGGCAATCGGCATTGGCCCGACGGATGCGCAATGGAACTTTTGTACCATTAGCGAAACATCGCAGAATATTAATTCCATTTTCGGTGACGGCTGTCAAGCGAAGGCATTGGTGGCTGGGTATGGTTTGCAGCCGTCCGAACGCTGCCTATATTCGCGCGATGATACCGCTGTCCGTACTCGACCTATCGCCCGTCCCGCAGGGATCCGACGTAGCGCGCTCGCTCAAGAATACGCTCGATCTCGCAAGACATGCTGAACGGCTCGGTTACCGGCGATACTGGCTGGCCGAGCACCACAATATGCCGGGCATCGCCAGCGCGGCGACGGCCGTGGTGATCGGCCATGTGGCGGCTGGGACTACGAGCATCCGGGTCGGCGCGGGAGGCATCATGCTGCCCAACCATTCGCCGCTCATGGTGGCGGAGGCCTTCGGTACGCTGGCTTCGCTTTTTCCCGGCCGCATCGATCTTGGCCTCGGTCGCGCGCCAGGAACCGATATGCTGACCGCGCGGGCGCTGCGGCGCAATCTCGATTCCGATGCCAACGCCTTTCCTCAGGACGTCGTAGAGCTCATGGGCTATTTCCGGCCCGTCGAGGAGGGACAGCGGGTGCGCGCCGTCCCCGGCGCCGGCCTCGACGTACCTATATGGATTCTCGGCTCGAGCCTGTTCGGCGCGCAATTGGCCGCCATGCTCGGCCTTCCCTACGCCTTCGCGTCGCATTTCGCGCCGGCTGAGCTTGAGCATGCCGTTGCCATCTACCGTGAGCGCTTCCAGCCGTCCGATCAGCTCCAGAAACCTCATGTCATGCTCGGCCTCAACATATTCGCGGCGGAGACGGATGAGGAGGCGCGCCTGCTCATGACGTCCCAGCAGCAGGCCTTCGTCAATCTGCGCAGCGGCCGCCCCGGCCAGCTTCCGCCGCCGCTCGCCGGCTACTACGAAACGCTGGAGCCGACGGCGAAAGCCATGCTCGACCAGGCGCTTTCCTGCACAGTTGTCGGCTCGCCCGAGACGGTGCGGCGAGGCATCGAGGCGTTCGCACGGGCAACCGGCGCCGACGAGATCATGGTCACCGGACAGATATTCGATCACCAGGCTCGCCTGCGATCTTTCGAGATCGCGGCGGAAGCGACGCGAGAAGCAAGCGACGCGGCCTGAGCCTTGTGTCCGGTTTGCTTTGCGCAACGGCCCATTGTACGGCATGGTGCCTTGCGGCGCGCAGCGCCGGGGATTCGCGTGGGAGCCGTAGGATGGGGAAAACTGAGGCGCTGCGTTCGGGAATAGGGAGAGCGGTGGCGCTCGTCGCATTGGCCGGTATCGCTGCGTCGTTGGGAGGCTGCGCCGACATCTCGTCAAGCGCCAGTTCCGAAGTCGTCAATTCCATCCGCTTCGACGATGTTCCGTGCAAGCAACTCGTAACGCAGCGAAATGCTCTGGTGGCGCAATACGGTTCGCCCGACGCATTGCCTGAGGGCCAAAAGCCCGGCGAGCGCCCCTACCTGAAGCACGAACCGCTCGGCATGTTCGTCGCGCCGGATTTCCGTGACAAGAAGGAGCTCGATGCGCGCAGGCAACTCGGACGCATCGACGCCATGAACCATTCGATCGAGCGGCGCCAGTGTGAAGGCGCGCCGAAGGGCAGGAAGAAGCCCGGCCTGAGCTGACGCGGCCGGCTCGCCTCACCCGATACGATAGAAGCCCGCCGCAGTGCCGCCGAAGACCCGATCGAACGCCGGCCCGCGACCGACGATCGTCTCTGCCGCCTGTCGCCACTCATCGTAGCTCCCGGCCATTTCCAGTACGGGCCAATCCGATCCCCACATGACGCGCTCCGACCCGAACACCGACAGAACGTGCTCGGCATAGGGTCGCAGCGTGTCGACCGTCCAGCCGGGTGCGGCCTCGGTGGCCAGGCCGGAAAGTTTGCAAAGCACGGGCGTCTGCCGCGCAATCTTCTCCATGCCGGCCGCCCAATCGTCGAAACGGTTCTCGCGGATCACCGGCTTCATGCAGTGGTCGACGACGATCCGCATCGACGGGTAGCGGTCGAAGAGCATGAGAAAATTGTCGAGATGGACCGGAAAACCGAGCGCGTCGAAGGTGAGGTCGAGATCGACCAGAGCTTCGTATCCCCATTGTACGTCGGCCCGGTGCATCCATTCGGGATCAGCGATGTCCTGGATCATCGGCCTGACGCCGGCGAATTTCGGGTGCTTGGCCAGCCGCTCCAGATGCCGGCGGTACTCCGACTTCTCGAAATCGACCCAGCCAACGACCTTGGCGACGAAGTCCGTCGCATCGGCGAGGCCAAGCATGTACTCCGTCTCCTCGACGCTGGGCGCCGCCTGGACCAGCACCGTGCGGTCGATGCCCCAGCGCATCAGGTGCGGTTGAAGCTCGGGCGGCAGGATGGTTCGCAGGATCGAGGCACCGGCCGGCAGCGACGCCATCCAGCCATAGTCGCCGCGCGCAGTGTTCCAGAAATGCTGGTGGGCGTCGATCAGCATGCCTACGCCGGCACGGGCGCGTCGGCGCGCATCAACCCCGCGGCCTTCAGGTCCGCCCAAAGCGCTGCCGGTATGTCCGCCGCCAGCGTGTCCATATTGAGCGCGATCTCCTCGGCGCGGGCCGCCCCTGGGATAACGCAGGCAACGACCGGATGGACGAGCGGAAAGCGCAGGGCGGCCTGCACC
>JBQCFA010000082.1:0-10842 GCA_051959695.1 Rhizobiaceae bacterium | reverse complement strand
CGATTGCGGCTTGCCGCCTGCGCCCGAGTGTGCAAACTGGAAAACCTTGTGCGATATCGAGGCTGTTTGATGAAATCGACGAACAAAGCGGCAGGAGCCGACTGGTGGCGCGGAGCGGTGATCTATCAAGTCTATCCGCGGTCATTTCAGGATACCGACGCCAACGGGCTCGGCGATATCAAAGGCATCACCCGCCGCCTGCCGCATATTGCCTCACTCGGCGTCGATGCCATTTGGCTGGCTCCGTTCTTCACCTCGCCGATGGCCGATATGGGTTATGACGTCGCCGACTATTGCGACGTCGATCCAATCTTCGGCACGCTCGCCGATTTCGATGAGATGATGACGGCTGCACATGCGCTCGGCCTCAAGGTCATCATCGATCAGGTGATCTCGCATACGTCGGATCGCCATCCCTGGTTCGTCGAGAGCCGGGCAAGCCGCAACAATCCCAAAGCGGACTGGTATGTCTGGGCCGATCCGAAACCGGACGGCACGGCGCCGAACAACTGGCTGTCGATCTTCGGCGGGCCGGGCTGGGAATGGGACGGCGTGCGCCGTCAATATTACCAGCACAATTTTCTGACCTCTCAGCCGGATTTGAATTTCCACAATGGCGAGGTCCAGGATGCCGTGCTTGCGGCGGTCAAGTTCTGGCTCGATCGCGGCGTCGACGGTTTCCGGCTGGATACGGTGAACTATTATTTCTGTGACAAGAAGCTGCGGGACAATCCGCCGGCCGCGGTTGCCATTGGCGGACTGGATGCGCCGGAAAGCAACCCCTATGGCATGCAGAACCACCTCCACGACAAGACGCAGCCGGAAAATATCGGCTTTCTCAAACGGGTAAGGGCGCTGCTTGATTCATATGGCGAGCGCATGTCGATCGGCGAGGTCGGCGACGGCGACCGCTCGCTGAAGACGGTCGCGGCCTATACCGACGGCGACGACAAGCTCAACATGTGCTACACTTTCGACCTGCTTGGGCCGGAACTTTCGGTGGCGCATATAAGGCGCTGCGTCGAGGCCTTTGAGGCATCGCGCGCCGGCTGGGTCTGCTGGGCATTCTCCAACCACGATGTCGCGCGCCACGTCTCGCGCTTTGCCAAACCCGGTGACGACGGCGACCAGCTCGCGAAATTCTGTATGACGCTGCTTTGCGCGTTGCGCGGTTCAATCTGCCTCTACCAGGGCGAGGAACTCGGCCTGACCGAGGCCGATATCGCCTTCGAGGACTTGCGCGATCCCTACGGCATTCGCTTCTGGCCGGGATTCAAGGGCCGAGACGGCTGCCGCACGCCGATGGTATGGGAGGAGCTGGCCGTTTATGCCGGTTTCTCGCGCGCCAAGCCATGGCTGCCGATCCCGCAGGAACATCGCGTCCGCGCCGTGGCGAACCAGGAATACGATCCGAATTCGGTGCTGGCGCACTACCGCAGGGCGCTGGCCTTCCGCAAGGAGCACGCGGCCTTGCTCGCCGGCGACATATGCTTCCTCGACGCGCCGGAGGGCGTGCTCGCCTTCGAGCGCGGCTCCGGAAACGGCGCCATGCTCTGCGTCTTCAACATCCGCCGCGAGCCGGTACAATTCGATCTGCCGAAGGCGTTCGGCAAGGCGCGCTTCCTCGTAGTCCCCGGCCTCGAGGCGCCGGCGCTGGAAGGAAAAAGGCTTTCCCTGCCGCCGCTTGGCGTCGCCTTCGGAATCGTCGACTGAGCGAAGCCTACTGCACCAGAACCGAACGTCCGCAGATGCCGCCGCTGACGCGGATGTCGGCCTCGCCGATCTTGATGCCGAGGGTCGCCAGCACGTTGTTCAGGATTTCGTCGATGGCCGGCGAAGCGGCCGTCAATACGTCCTTCAATGTCGCGTTGAGCACGCTGGGCAGCGAAAGACCGAGGCCCGCAACCTTCACGTTGAGCGTAAGGTCGCCGAGCAGGGAGCCAAACAGCGATCCGGCGAAATCATGCGTCGAAACGCTTTTCACCGTGCCTTTCTTGATCTCCGACGCGGAGAAGGCGAGCGGCGTCGGCCGAGGATTGGACATCGTCGCATGCGCCGCACCGGTGACCGTCACCAAGGGTGCCGTGACGATCTGCGCCGGCAAAACGACAGGCGATTTGTCGAAATTCTTCAAGTTCGCCGTGTCGGCCTCGCCGAGCCATGCCTCCGCCACGCCGGGTCGTGCCTCGACGGTGACGTCCAAACTGTCCGGCCGGCCTGTCGGGCAGGAGATGTCTCCGAGCCTGCCCTCGGCGAAGGCGAGTTCCAGATAGATCGGCACACGGACGGTCGCGCCCAGCGCGCCGCCGGGACCGCCGATCTGCAAGGCCAGGCTGAGCCTGGTCTGCGCGGTGCGCACGATATCTCCCGTCTCGCCGATGGAGAACCAGGGCGAATTTTGCGGCGGCTCGCCGATCGCGAGATCGAGCTTCGTCGCGGCGATGCCGGGCAGGCCGGCATCGAGGTCGAGCGCGACCTGGTGCGTGCCGTCGGCAAGCGCCGCGCCCGCGGTGATGAGCGACATGACGTTCGCCTTGGCCGTCATGCCGGGTGACCGCGCGCCGAGCGCGAGCCCTCCGACCGGACCAAGTGAGACGAGACGGGAAAGCGGAACGGTCGTATCTGAAGACAGCAATCCGGCGGCCATTGTCTTCAGCGCCGCGCTCGCTTGCGGGCTCGAACTGACGTCAGCCAGAGCCGAGACGAGACGACCGATCGAGACGTCCGAATCCAGCACGTCGTCATAGGTGCCGGCCGTAATGTCGGCCTTTCCCGCGAGCGCATCGAGGAAGCCGAGCAGATCGACGTCGGCGCCGAGCAGGGCATTGTAGTCCATGACGCTGAGCGACAGGTTCGTGCCGAGGAGCTTGCCGAGAAGTTCGTTGACAATGCCGCCGTTCAGGCTGGCAAGCCGCGAGCCGATCGAAAAGGCGGCCCTGTTCGATGCGCTGGCGACGGCAACGGTTCCGATCACGGGAGCGGGGAGCAGATTGCCGGCGAAAAAGGTCGTGCCGTGCGTTTTGACGACGACGCGGGCGGCGTTGACCGGCGCTCCACCGGGTTCGAAACGGTCGGCGACCGCTGTGCCGGCGTCGGCGGTATAGCGGCCGGTCTGTACCAGCAGAGTGTTCGGAAGGTTGGTTTCGCCCGGGTTTGTCGGCAGCGTCAGGTCGGAGACGCCGTTTGCCCGGAACAGAGCCTTGGCGGCTTCGCCGGGCGCATTGATATCGGTGGCGGCGACAATCGCGGCCAGGTCGGTCAGGTTCTGCATGTGCCGCCGTTCGAGATAGAGCGATCCCTGGTCGACGGCGAAGGCGGCGAGCGTCAGCGCTGCCGGCATCAGCAGAGCGGTCAGCGTCGCCACATTGCCGGAGGTGGAGCAGAGCCAGCGGTGGGAAAAGCGCCGTCCGCCGCGTTTCGGTGATTTCGTCATTCGCATTCCCCCGATGCGAATTGTCGATGCGTGGTAGATCGTCGTTCCTGGCAGCGGCAGGTTCGGAAGCAGGTTCCAGATCGGGAGGTCGCGCGCGTCATAGCGGATCGCCACGACGAATTCGTCGGCATCATCCGGATCGTCCTTGATGTCGAGCGTGAGTTTCGACCTGTCGATGAAGGGGTAGCCGGCGGCGTTGTGGTCGATATAGCTGTCGGCGAGCGAGATTCGCTCGTTCTGGTCGAGCCCGGCTATCGCCGTGCGCGCCGCGTCGGCGGCGATCTGCTGGATCGAATGGCTCGCCCCCAGATAGATGCCATAGGCGACCATGCCGAAAAGGAGCAGGATGAGGATCGGCGCGACGATGGCGAACTCGACGGCCGACGTGCCGGCGCGGCAGCGCGCCAGATGCTTGCGGTCGAAGGTATCTCGGACGGTTCTTGCCATGCCGCCAGCTAACTGGGAAATTATTCAGGCCACGATCTCGTGCAATGCAACCAGGAGGGGCATCGAGTTGTGCGCGGGTTGCAGCTGGGCCGAAAGTTCATGTTACGCGGGCCTGCTTGGGTTTATATGAAGGGCGGGAAGGAGCCCTCCTTCATAGGCTGACCCGGACAATCGGGAGGAACGATCATGGACAAGAAGGTTGAGAACGGCGTCCGTGCCATGGAGCCGGTCGGCGGCCTGTCCCTCGTGCGCGGCGCCGACAGGCCACCGCTTCTGGACGAAACCATTCCTGCTGCCTTCGCTCGGACCGTGGCGCGTCACGGAGCGCGCGACGGCGCCGTCTTCGTCGAGCATGGCCTGCGCTGGACCTACTCCGAACTTGCCCGCCAGGTGGATCTGCTGGCCGCCGGCCTGCATAGGCTCGGCCTGAGAAAAGGCGATCGTGTCGGCATCTGGTCGCCGAACAGGCCGGAATGGGTGCTGACCCAGTTCGCCACCGCGAGGCTGGGCCTCATCATGGTCAACATCAACCCGGCCTACCGCCTCGCCGAACTCGAATTCGCACTGGTCAAAGTCGGCTGCAAAGCTCTGGTGACGGCGGCCAGCTTCAAGACTTCAGACTATCTCGGCATGCTCCGGACCTTGGCGCCGGAAATGGCGGACTGCACTCCGGGCCAACTCCAGGCGAAGAAGCTGCCGGATCTGCGCATCGTCATCCGCGCCGGCGAGGAGAAGACGCCCGGCGCCTACAATTTCGCCGACGTATTGGCGATGGCGGACAAAGCTTCCCTTGCCGCGCTCGACGGCATCACGGCCGGCCTCGAACCGGACGAGCCCATCAATATCCAGTTCACCAGTGGCACGACCGGATCGCCGAAGGGCGCCACGCTCACCCATCGCAACATCCTGAACAACGCCGCCTTCGTCACCGACGCCATGCATTTCACCGAGCAGGACCGACTGGCCATTCCCGTGCCGCTCTACCATTGCTTCGGCATGGTCATGGGCACGCTCGGCTGCATCACCAAGGGCGCGGCGATGATCTTCCCGAGCGAGGGCTTCGAGCCGGGCGCGACGCTGAAGGCGATTTCCCTGGAGCGCTGCACGGCCGCCTATGGCGTGCCGACCATGTTCGTCGCCGAACTCGACCATCCTGATTTCAAGAGCTTCGATCTCTCCTCGCTTCGGACCGGCATCATGGCCGGCTCGCCATGCCCGATCGAAGTGATGAAGCGGGTCGTCTCCCAGATGCACATGAACGAGGTGACGATCGCCTATGGCATGACGGAAACGAGCCCGGTCTCCTTCCAGAGCAGCACCGACGACCCAATCGAGAAGCGCGTCTCGACCGTCGGCCGCATCCTTCCGCATCTCGAGGTGAAGATCATCGACGAGAACGGCCGGACCGTTCCCGTTGGCCAGAGCGGCGAGCTCTGCACGCGCGGCTATTCGGTAATGAAAGGGTATTGGAACGACGAGGAGCGCACCCGCGAGGCCATTGACGCCGAGGGATGGATGCACACCGGTGACCTCGCGACCATCGACGCCGAAGGCTATTGCAACATCGTCGGCCGCGTGAAGGACATGGTGATCCGCGGTGGCGAGAACGTCTATCCACGCGAGGTCGAGGAATTCCTCTATCGCCATCCGAAAGTACGCGAAGTGCAGGTTTTCGGCGTCCCTGACGAGAAATACGGTGAGGAACTATGCGCCTGGATCGTGGCGCAGGCGGGCGATTCACCAACGGACGAGGAGATCCGGGAATTCTGCCGTGGCCAGATCGCGCACTACAAGATTCCGCGCTACGTCCGGTTCCGGGACAGCCTGCCGATGACGGTGACTGGCAAGGCGCAGAAATTCATGATGCGCGACGCAATGATCGAGGAACTGCACCTTGTCGTGACGAAGACGGCGTAACGACCTTTCCTCAGCCAAGCAGCGGCATGGCGTCGGAAAGTCTGGCGTGGGCGAACAGGAAAACCGCGCCGATGGCAGTTCCGACGTGTTTGGCCGCTGCCACGATTTTTACGATGTCTTCGTGCGAAAGCTTCACCGAATACCGGTAGAGAGATTTGTCGCATCGTATGCCGACCGCATCGAAGGACAGTTGGACACCCCCGGTGTCGCCTTGCGTGATTTCTGCTCCATCCACCGCTCCCTCATAAATGGTTGTGGTGCTTCCAGGCCTTCGCGCCGGGCCAACTTTTACGCGCATTGTACCCACCCCTCGGATCTTCATATCCGCGCCGGCCCTGCCGGCAGGGCAAGCATGGCCAATTTGACCGCACAACTCCATATTGTACCGGGGCGTTCTCACGAACTTGTGACTAACCTTGCTCGGCTGCCTTGCAGCGTCGCGATGCCGGCGACTATCGCACCAATTCCTCGACCGCCCGCGCGATCGCGAGCGAGGCAGTAAGGCCAGGCGATTCGAAACCGAACAGATTGATGAGCGGTGCGTTCGAGGCTTGGATGACGAAATCGTTGGGCTCGATACCCGCGAGTTTTATCCTCACGCCGGCATAGTCCGGATAGAGCGCGCCGTCGGGCAAGGCCGGCCAGTAACGGCGGATGGCGGCATAGAAGGGCAGGGCACGTTTGGCGTCGACCGAATAGTCGGGCGCCTCGATCCATTCCACGTCGGGGCCGAAGCGCGCGCGTCCGGCGAGGTCGAGCGTCAGGTGGACGCCGAGCCCGCCAGGCTCGGGGACGGGATAGATCAGCCGCGAGAAGGGCGCCCTGCCGGTCATGCCGAAATAGTTGCCCTTGGCGAATTTGAACTCCGGCACGCCGCCGACCCCGTCGATCGACAGCGCAACCTTGCGGGCGGAGAGGCCTGTCGCGTTGACCACGAGCCGCGCGCGCAGCGCCGCCGGCTCTGCACCGCCGACATGCAGAAGGATGCAATGCCTTTCGAGCGCGCCCCCCGTCACGGGAGCGTGGAAGGCGAAAAGCGCGCCGTGGTCCTCCGCCTCGCCCCGGAGCGAAAGCATATAAGCGTGGCTGTCGATGATGCCGGTACTAGGGGAATAGAGCGCGCCGGAAACGTTGAGCGCC
Organism: Rhizobiaceae bacterium; assembly: GCA_051959695.1. Lineage (GTDB taxonomy): Bacteria > Pseudomonadota > Alphaproteobacteria > Rhizobiales > Rhizobiaceae > Mesorhizobium_L. Next base: position 3,905 of record JBQCFA010000082.1, on the reverse strand, counting down.
GGCTCCAACACCCGCGCTTTGGCGCCGTCGAGGAGTTCCAGGTCGTCGACGCCGTTGGCGCGGGCATGCGCCGCGATGCCTTCGAGCGTGCCGACCTCGGCCTCGCTCGATGCCACGACCAGCTTGCCCAACTGGCGATGCGGAACGCGGTGCGACCGGCAGTAGTCGTAGAGCAGAGCCCGTCCGGGGGCACAGAATCTCGCCTTGAGGCTGCCGGCGGGATAGTAGAGGCCGGCGTGTATGACTTCGCTGTTGCGGCTCGAGGTTTCCGTGCCGATGGCGCCCGCGGCCTCCAGCACGATCACCTCGCGTCCGGCAATGGCCAGTTCGCGCGCCACGGCGAGCCCGATAACGCCAGCGCCAATGACGACGCAATCGACTTCGTGAGGAGATTCGTCCGCCATTCCCGTCTCGACGATCAGATTGGCCACTTCTGGCCCAGCCTACCGTCCCAGGCAACTCCACGGAAAGGAGGACCCTTCGGGCTCCGCCTCCGCAGGCGAGATCCTCCATCTTATGGCGGCAACCGTCCTGTCAGCCGAAAGAAGATGCTCGAGATCACTTGGACTTCGGGGTTGGCCGGATGCGCGACGAGCGCGGTTAGATGGCTATCGATTTCCGCCCCAACCTGCCTTCAGTACATCCGTGCCAACGCGCCGCTATCCACGAAGTCTGAGGAGGACGGTTTGGAGCGCTATTTCTTGCCGGCCGGTTTACCGGCTGGCTTGCTGCCCGCCGATTTCGGCTTTGCCGTCTGCAGGTGCTTTGAGGATTCGCTATTCTTCGCAGCGAGCGCGCCCTTGGCGCCGGCTTTGCTCGATTTCGTGGGCATGCTGGAGGACTCCTCTCGACCGCCCGCCCGATGCTATCAATCGTGGTGCGCCAAATTGGTTCCCATCATGGCATAGGTGCAGTCGTCTCCAGCTGCCAACAGCATTATGGTGGTCGGTTCGCGCCATTCGAGGCTGATGCCGGCGCCGCCGGGCCCTTCGACGCGCGACCGGCAAGATGAGGCGCTTTGCCTCTAGAAGGTCGATATCGGGATAGGGGCCGCGCTTCATTCGCCTCGACGCCATCCGATCGTTCTCGGAAGGCTCGGCGCATCCAATCACCTTGCTCGGGAGGTGATATAAACAGTTGATTTTGCTGGTCGGAGTGGCAGGATTTGAACCTGCGACCCCCTCGTCCCGAACGAGGTGCGCTACCAGGCTGCGCTACACTCCGCGACCAGTCGCGCGGCTTATAGCGTCCGGGTTGTGATCCTGCAAGCGGTTATCCCGGATGGATCCGAGCGCGGGACAAACTGTCCTAATACGGGCTCGCGACATTGCCTGTCTCGACATAGACGGTCTTGAGCTGAGAGTAGTGCGAGAGCGCCGCAAGCGCGTTCTCGCGGCCCATGCCCGACTGCTTGACGCCGCCGAAGGGCAATTCCACCGGCGTCAAATTGTAGTTGTTTATCCAGCAGGTTCCGGCCTGAAGTTCGGCGATGACGCGGTGGGCGCGCGGCAGGTCGCGCGTGAAGACGCCGGCCGCGAGCCCGAACTCCGTTTCGTTGGCGCGGCCGATCACTTCGTCCTCTCCGCGGAAGGACAGCACGGCCATGACCGGGCCGAAGATTTCCTCGCGCGCGATCGTCATGCGATCCTCGACCCGGGTGAAGACCGTCGGCTCGACGAAAAGGCCGTTTTCAAAGCCCTGCAGCTTCGGCACTCCGCCGCCGCAGGCGAGCGTCGCGCCTTCCTTTTTGCCGGTTTCGATGTAGCCCAGCACCTTCTCTTGCTGCGCCTTGTTGATCAGCGGTCCCATCTGCGTGTCCGGATCGAGCGGATCGCCGATGCGGATCGCCTTCGTGCGCTCGATCAGCCGCTGGACGAAGCGCTCGCCAATGCCATCCTGGACGAAAACGCGGGTGCCGTTCGAGCAGACCTGACCGGTAGAATAGAAGTTCGCCATCATGGCGCCGCCGACCGCGTTCTCGAGATCGGCGTCGTCGAACACGATGAGCGGCGATTTGCCGCCGAGCTCCATCGTGACATGCTTGAGTTTCGAGCCGGCCAGCGCGGAAACCTTGCGTCCGGTCGGCACCGAGCCAGTGACGGAGACTTTCGCAACCGCCTCGTGGCCGACTAACGCGGCGCCTACTTCGCCATAGCCCTGCACGACGTTGAAAAGGCCGGCGGGCAGACCGGCCTCGGTATAGATCTCGGCAAGCGCCAGCGCCGAAAGCGGCGTGTTCTCCGATGGCTTGAACACCATGGAATTGCCCATGGCGAGGGCCGGCCCCGATTTCCACGCGGCGATCTGGATCGGATAGTTCCAGGCCCCGATGCCGACGCACACACCGAGCGGTTCGCGCCGCGTATAGCCGAAGGACCCACCGAGATCGACGAAATCGCCATTGAAGGCGGCGACGGCTCCGCCGAAGAATTCCAGCGCGTCGGCGGCTGAGGCCGGATCGGCGACCAGCGTCTCCTGGATCGCCTTGCCAGTGTCGAGCGTTTCCAGGCGCGCCAGGTCCGCGTTGCGTTCGCGCAGTATGTCGGATGCGCGGCGCAGAACGCGGCCGCGCTCGACCGGCTTGAGGCGCGCCCAGTCGGCCTGCGCAGCCCGCGCGGCCTCGATCGCCAGTTCGACGATGTTCGGGGTCGCCGCGTGCAGATGTGCAATGGTCTCACCGGTCGCCGGATAGATCACGTCGATCGGCTGGCCGTGATCGTCTTCGACATAGCGGCCGTTGACGTAGTGCGATGCCGTCGGTTGCGCCTTCATGCCGCGCGGCTCCCCTGTTGGTCCGGCCTGTCCGGACTGACGAACCCGATCAGTTTTTTTCCACCTTCAGCCCGTTCTGGTCGAGATGGATTTCGACGCCCTTGGGCTTGGTCTGCTCGTGATAGATGTAGCCGCCGAGAATGACGACTATGACGATGAGCGCACCGACGAGAAGATAGAGCTGGTTCTGCCTCAAGAATTCACCCTCCGGGGCCGGAATGGCCTGATTCCCTTCGATACCGTCCCTTGCGCGGCAAATCCAGCAAGGCTGCGGATCTTCGCGCGTTACCGGTCCGATTCGCGCCAGCGCGGGTTGATCCAGGGCTCCTGGTTGGACGGCGCAAGCGGCGTCCTGCCGAGGATATGGTCCGCCGCCTTTTCCCCCGTCATCAGCGACGGTGCGTTCAGGTTGCCGTTGGTGATGCGGGGAAAGATGGACGAGTCGGCGACCCGCAGGGCCTCGACGCCGATGACCCGGCACTCCGGGTCGACGACGCTCCTCCTGTCGTCCGCCGCGCCCATCCGGCATGTGCCGCAAGGGTGATAGGCGCTTTCGACGTGCGCGCGGATGAAATCGTCCAGTTCCGCGTCGCTTCGGGCGTCCGCGCCCGGCGCGATCTCCTCGCCGCGGAAATCATCGAATGCATGCTGCCCGAAGATCTCGCGCGTCAGCCTTATGCAGTGGCGGAAATCCGACCAATCGTCCGGGTGCGCCATGTAGTTGAAGCGGATCACGGGCTTGTCGGCCGGGTCCGGCGAGCGCAGCTCGACCGAGCCGCGCGATTTCGACCGCATCGGCCCGACATGCGCCTGGAAGCCGTGCGACTTCGCCGCAGCCTTGCCGTCGTAGCGGATGGCGACGGGCAGGAAATGGTACTGGATGTCGGGATAGTCGACACCTGCGCGGGAGCGCACAAACGCCGCCGCCTCGAAATGATTGGACGTGCCGAGCCCGGTCTTGAAGAACAGCCATTCGGCTCCGATCAGCGCCTTGGATAAGAGGTTAAGCTTGGAATAGAGGGTGATCGGCCGGGTCGATGCCTGCTGGATGTAGAGCTCCAGATGGTCCTGCAGGTTGCGGCCGACACCCGGCCGGTCCGCCACCACCGCGATGCCGTGGTCCTTGAGGTGCG
>JBQCFA010000081.1:0-4372 GCA_051959695.1 Rhizobiaceae bacterium | reverse complement strand
TGATTTCAGTTTCCGGCGCGTCGGAGGAATGAGGTTGCGCGCCTGACGCCGGCCTGGATGTTACCGTCCTTCCAGGTCGAAACTCGAAGACCGGCCCGGCGAACCCGGCCGGCCTCGACATGGGAGGTAAGTCGAATGCTGATGAATGCCCTGAACAAGCTTTTTCTGGCGCTGGCGCTTGTCGTCGGCGCGGCAACGATCGCCGCCGCCTTTCCCGACAAGTCGGTCAGCTACGTCATCCCGTTCGGACCGGGCGGAGAATCGGACGTCTCCGCGCGTCTTCAGCAGCCCGTTTTCCAGAAGAAGTACGGCCAGGAGCTGGTCATAACCTATAAGGAAGGCGGTGGCGGCGCCGTCGGCTGGTCGCAGCTCAACGCCATGCCCGGCGACGGATACACCATCATGGGCGTGAACCTGCCGCACATCGTCCTGCAGCCGGCGCAGAAGAATGTCGGCTTCAAGACCGACGACCTCGTGCCGATCTACTGGTTCCATTTCACGCCGGACGCGATCGTCGTCCGCGCGGATTCCCAGTTCAAGACGCTCGCCGACCTGATCGACTACGCGAAGAAGAACCCCGGCGCGCTGACCATCGCGGGGACGGGGAAGGGCACGGCCAACCAGCTTGCGCAGGTGAAGTTCGACGGGCTTGCCGGCATCAAGACGACCTATGTGCCGTTCAAGGGCACCGGCGCCACGACGACCGCGCTGCTCGGCAACCAGGTGATGGCGCAATGGGGCTACACCACTGTCGGCGCGCAGCAGGGCGACCAGGTCAGGCTGCTCGCGGTGGCCACCGAAAAACGCCACCCGCTATTCCCCAACGTCCCGACCTTCAAGGAACTCGGCTTCGACATGGTCGGCGGCGCCTGGCGCGGCATCGCGGTCCCGTCCTCGACGCCGGAGAATTTGCGTCAGCAGTGGTCGAAGATGATCGGCGAGATCAATGCCGATCCCGGATTCCGCAAGAAGATGGAGGATGGCGGCTTCGCATTGGCCGACATTTCCTACTCGCAGATGAAGGAGTTCATGGCCAAGCGGAAGGCCGAATATATCGACGCGGCCAAGAAAGCCGGCATTCTCAAATAGTGCGGGTCACGGCGTGGGTACGGCGATGGTTGGGACGGCCCCGATATGACCGGTCTTGACCACTTTCTCGCCGCGCTCACCCCGCTGAACCTCTGCTTCGCGCTTCTCGGCGTCGTCGCCGGCACGGTGATCGGGGCGATCCCGGGACTGACGGCCACCATGGCCGTAGCGGTGCTGGTGCCGCTAACCTTCACGCTCAGCCCGGCTTCGGCGCTCATTCTGCTCGGCGCCATCTATACCGGCGCCATCTATGGCGGCGCCTATTCGGCCATCCTCCTCAACACGCCCGGCACGCCGTCGGCCATCGCCACGACGTTCGACGGCTACCCGATGGCGCGCCGCGGCGACGGCGACCTGGCGGTGACGCTTGCCTGCCTGGCCTCGGTGATCGGCGGCCTCGTGGGCGCGTTCTGCCTGCTGACGCTGGCGCCGATGCTGGCGCATGTGGCCCTGAAATTCGGTCCGGTCGAATATTTCTGGCTGGCGATTTTCGGTCTTTCCCTCATCGCGGCGCTGTCGCGGGGCAATCTGTTCAAGGGATTGGCGGGCGGCGCGCTTGGCCTCCTCCTGTCGACAGTCGGCGTAGCCGAGGTCTCGGCGGATATCCGCCTGACTTTCGGGACGACGATCCTGCTTGGAGGCGTCGAGTCGGTGGCGGCGCTTATCGGCCTCTACTGCGTCCCGGTGCTCATCGACCTCGTTGCCACTCCGAACCGGCACCTCGCGCTGGAGGAGACCCCGCGCGGCTATCGCCTGGCGGAAGCCTTCCTGCTGTTGCGCCGGAACGGTTTCAATCTTGCCCGCTCTTCGATCATCGGCACGCTGGTCGGCATTTTGCCGGGGGCGGGAGGATCGGTGGCGGGCCTGGTCTCCTATTCCGAGGCGCGCCGGACCGCACGGCCCGACCAGCATTTCGGCGAGGGGGAGCCGGGCGGGGTCATGGCAAGCGAATCGGCCAACAACGCCACTGTAGGCGGCGGCCTGATTCCAACGCTGGTGCTCGGCATTCCAGGAACGCCGCCGGACGCCGTCATCCTCGGCGCGCTCATGGTCCAGGGCGTGCGCACGGGGCCGACCCTGTTCCAGTCGGGCGGCGCCATCGTCTACACCTTTATCTGGGGCCTGTTTCTTGCCACGATCCTGATGCTTCCGACCGGTCTTCTGATCGGCCGCTACGCCTACAAGTCGATCATTTCCGTGCCGAAGCCGGTGCTTGTGGCCGCGGTGGCGCTGATGACCGTGGTCGGCACCTTCGCCATCCGCAACAACGGCGACGACGTCATCCTGATGGTGGCTCTGGGCGGGATCGGATGGGTGCTGGCGCGCTTCGGCTTCGCCGTTTCGCCCATCGTGCTCGGCCTTATCCTCGGGCCGATCGCCGAGCAGGGCTTCGTCCAGGCCTGGACCATAGGCGACGCCACCGGAAACGTGCCGGCGATGTTTTTCGGGCGGCCGATCTCGCTCGGCATAATCGCCTTCACGATACTTTCGCTCGGTTGGCCGGCTTTCCGTGGTTGGAAGGATCGCCGGCGGGGTGTCGTTCCAGCGGAGAGCGGGTCGGCGCCGCCGATCGAACGCGGCCCGGTCGATTGGGGAACCGTCGCGATCTCCATCATTCTCATCGCCGTCGCCGCTGCCGCACTCAACGATGCGCGCGGCTACGCCGACATCGATTCGTCCGTCTTCCCCGTTACCGTCTCTGTCGCGCTCATCGTCTTCTCGCTCGCGACCCTGGTGCGGGCGCTGCTTGGCCTGCGCCAGCGCGGCGAAGGCGAAAGCGGTTCGCCGTCCAGGCGTGCCGCTCTCTTCGTCGCCATGATGGCGGCCGCCCTGCTTCTGCCCCATACCGGCTTCGTGCCGACCTCGGTTGCTTTGGCCGTGGTGCTCGTCGCAGCCGCCACTCACGGTCGCTGGAATATCCGCAATCTGGCCCTCAACGGTGCCGGCTGCCTCGTCGTCATAGCCCTTATCGCCTGGATCTTCCGCTCGTTGTTGCAAGTGCCGCTCCCGACCCCGCAAATCTTCTGAAAGCCGTCAATGCCTTCCATCGTCATCACCGAATTCATGGACGAAGCAGCCGTCTCCCGCCTCAAGGAGAAATACGATACCCGCTACGATCCGGGGCTCGTCGATCGGCCGGACGAACTGGCGGAAGCGATCAAGGACGTTGATGTCCTCATCGTCCGCAACCGCACCCAGGTGCGGGGCGTCGTACTGGCCGGTGCGACGAAGCTGAAATGCGTCGGCCGCCTCGGCGTCGGCCTCGACAATATCGACGTGGAAGCCTGCAAGGCGCGGAACGTCGCCGTCTATCCGGCCACCGGCGCCAACGACCTTTCCGTAGCCGAATACGTGATGACAGCGGCGCTGATGCTGCATCGCCGGGCCTGGCTTTCCACTGCGTCCGTCATCGCTGGCGAATGGCCCCGTCAGAAGATGGTCGGCAACGAGATCGCCGGCAGGACCATGGGCCTCGTTGGCCTGGGCTCGATCGCGCGCGAGGTGGCCTGGCGCGCGCACGCCTATGGCATGCAGATCGTCGCCTATGATCCCTATCTGGAAGCGACGCATCCGGCCTGGCAGATCGCCCGCAACGTCTCGCTCGACGGTCTGCTCGAGATCGCCGATGTCGTCAGTCTGCATGTGCCGCTGACCGAGGGCACGCGTCACATGATCGGGGCGGCGCAACTGAGAACGATGCGTGCGAACGCCATCCTCGTCAATGCCGCGCGCGGCGGCGTCGTCGACGAGGAAGCGCTGGCCGAAGCCTTGCGAAACGGGGCCATCGGCGGCGCGGCGCTCGACGTGTTCGAGACCGAGCCATTGACGGCCGAGGCCGGGAAGAAATTCGCGGGCCTTGCCAATCTGGTACTGACGCCTCACATCGCCGGAGTGACGGAGGAGTCCAACGTGCGTGTCTCCAACCTGATCGCAGATCTTGTGATCGAGCATCTGGAGAAATCGGCATGAGCGAGATCAGACTGCCGCCCGTTGATGCGGAGGAACTGGTCGCGGCGGCGCTCGAGGCGTCGAACACGTCGGCTGAAAACGCGGCGTCCGTGGCGCGGGCGCTGGTCGGGGCGGAACTGTGCGGGCAAGGCGGCCACGGGCTGCGGCGCGCGCCGGCCTACGCGGCCCAGGCCAGGGCCGGCAAGGTCAACGGCCGCTTCACGCCGCAGGTGAACCGCATCAGACCGGGCACGATTTCGGTGGATGCGGGGTTCGGCTTTGCCTTTCCCGCGCTCGAGATGGCGATCGAGACGCTCGCCGAGATGACGCCGGG
>JBQCFA010000080.1:0-4099 GCA_051959695.1 Rhizobiaceae bacterium | reverse complement strand
CAGCGGTTTATCGGCATTGGCGGGCCATGTGATGACGTATACCGGCAAAATACTCATGTAGCTGCTTGCGCACTGCGACTTGGCCGCCCGCATTAAATTGCTGATCTAGGGAGGACCCCAGCGTAATTCGCAGTAATCGGCCTCAATTGAGCAATAAAGCGCTGGAACGCATCGGCCGCACCCCGATTGTTTGCTTCTAGAGCGGACCTTGCGTCTTCCTTCAAAAAGCAGCGCCAGCGCATTGCGCAGGTGTGTCGATCAACGATTGCCCCATAGCGTGCTGGTGGTGATGAACGCCCACATGGTTCGCGCGGATCATCGGCCCGACCGCACAGCCAACCGTGTGACGGCCGGCCGTTGTTCCACTGCGGCCGGACCTTGTACGCCACCGGAAAACGGGGCCCTCAGTCACCGTCGACCTTCATCTTGCCTGGTTCGAAGGCGGGGTTGTCGATCCGTTCCCAGTCGCCGCCTTCGTTCCAAGGTCCGGTCATATCCTTGGCGCCGTCGCCTTCTCCGGTCGAATCGTTGAAATACTGGTCCACCAGCCCTTCGGTCGGCTTGAGCTTTCCAATTTCAAGTGGCTTCTTCCCGAGACTATCGAGCGCCGTCATGAATACCTTCATGTGGGTGATCTCGCGGGTCATCAGAAATTGCAGCGCGTCCTTGCTGCCCGGGTCGTCGCAAAATCCGATGAGGCGTTCATATACGATTTTTGCCCGTGCCTCCGCCGCAATGTTGCTGCGTAGATCGACCTCCGGCTGTCCGGTGATTTTGAGATAGTCGGCGGTCCAAGCGTTTCCCATGGAATTATGAAGGTTCACGCCGCCACCGCCGCAGATGGCAATCAATGGATCCGCTTCCGCCGCGTCGCGATCCTTCTTCATGGGCTTAAGGTGCATTCGGGCAAGCGTGCCGATAACCTCGAGATGGCTCAACTCCTCAGTGCCGATATCCATCAGCATGTCTTTGAGACCGGGATCGTCGGTATTCAACCCTTGGACCGAATACTGCATCGCTGCGGCAAGTTCGCCGTTGGCGCCGCCGAATTGCTCCAACAGCATGTTCCCAAACCGAGGGTCAGGATCGCCAACTTTGACGGTGTACATAAGCTTTGTTACGTGGTGATACATAATGCCTCCTCTTGCCCCCCAGCAGCAACCTTGGGTCAGAGATTATGTTCCGGCGTCCTCAAAATATTGCCGTCCCCCAACACGCCCGCCATTGAGCGGCGGCTTCCCCTCCTTGGGAACCGCCATCTGCAGGGCCGACATTCCCCCGGTCGACCTCAACCTGGAAGGCAGCAATCTGAACCATGGTCGCGGCTGCCGCAGCGATGATCTGTTCCTCGCTCACTGGCGCCCCATCCGCCGGGCCGGCCTGCTTGACCTCGATGGTTTCGCCGCCTTGGCCCAGAAACCGGACCACGTTCATATTGTCGGCTTCTCTGGAGCATTCGGTGCGTATCAGATGCATGCCATCCTCCTAGGGGTATCGCATTCAACGAAAAACGGCGGCGAGGGAAGCCGCAGCGGCGAGCGCCCCGCCGATGTTGTTGGCCGGCGGAGCGCTGGCCGGTCTCTACGCGGCCGCCTTCATGTTTGCTGACTTATCGGCGAGCTTTGAGAGGTCCTCGTCCGTTTTGGACTCCTCCTTAAGCGTCGCGTCGAAGAGCTTTACCGCATCCTGCATGCCCAAGGTCTCGGCCCAGCGCTTCAAGGTGCCATAGCGGGTGATCTCGTAGTGCTCGACAGCTTGCGCGGACGAGATCAGGCCGGCGTCTAGCGCGGGCATGCCCTTGAATTCCTCCATGATCTCTTCGCCCTCGGCGATGATGCCCTCGATCGCCTCGCAGGTCTTGCCCTGGGGTCGCTTGTCCATCAGTTCGAACACCTGCTGCAGCCGTTCGACGTGGCCTTCCGTCTGCTCCTTGTGCTTCTCGAAGGCCGCCTTCAGGTCGGACGAGGTCGCCGCCCTCGCCATCTTTGGCAACGCCTTCAGGATCTTCCGCTCGGCGTAATAGATGTCCTTGAGGGTGTCGTGGAACAGATCTTCCAGCTTCTTCTCTTTTGCCATCGGTGGTTTCCTCTCGTTCATGATCGGAGTGGGCGCGCAGATATGCGCGGACCGACGAAAATCCTCCTCCCGAGCGTTTGTTCCCTTTGCGCCGGCTAGGGGAACAATTTTCATTCCTCGGTCATTTTTGGGGCACCAAAATCGGAGGACCCAATGTGCAGAAGCTGTTCGCTAAGGCCGCCAACGCAGTGGCGCACGCGGCTGGTCACCCAGCTACTTTTATACTCTGCTGTCTCATCGTGGTGGTCTGGGCAGCGACCGGGCCGCTCGCCGGCTACTCCGACACTTGGCAGCTGATCATCAATACCGGAACGACGATCATCACTTTCCTGATGGTGTTCCTCATCCAGAACACACAGAACCGAGATGGCAGTGCTGTTCAGGCCAAGCTTGATGAGTTAATCCGCGCCAGCCGGAGCGAAAACACTTTCATCGGGATCGAGCATCTGACCGAAGAGGAAGTCGAAGAGTTTCGCAAGAAATGCGAGAATGCTGCCGCTGCCGTTGATGGCAAGGAGCGAAAGGTCCCCTCGCGGCACAAGCATAAGAGCCCTCCGAAGGGGACGAAAGGGCGCCAGGTGGCCTGATGGCAGCGGCTCCATGACCAAGAATGCGCTCCATCGCCTGAAGGGCTTCGGCTACGTCACCTCGTCTATCAGCGTGTTCCTGCTTGCGGCGGTAAGCTGGTCCAGTGCGCAGAAGAGCGCCGTCCTTACCGTTTGTCTCGTTGCTGGTGCAGGCACATCGATCCTCGGCATGTTCTGCCGCTGGCTCAGCTACGAGATCGAGAAGCGGAAGAAGGCCGAGTGAGGCGTCGCCAGCGTGTCCTAGACCTATTACCGCTCAATGAATTGGTTGAAACGACTCTCGCCCTCTTCCTGCCGCAGGAAGGCGAGATTGCCGTGCTGGGCGATGTCACCGACATGGTTCGCCCGGATCATCGGTGCGGCCTCACGGCCGAACGGGTGACGGAAAGTGCTACCCCGGCCGTTGTTCCAGGGAACTGCGGCCGGGCAATGGTGAGGTGGCGAGGCAGTATTGGTCGCCGTTTAACCCAACCTCGCTTTGCGGCCAGGAATCCCGCAACCGTGCAGGGTTGCGCGGATTTGGCCATTTCTGCGAGCGCATTGCGCAGGTGCGTCGAACAACGATTGCCACATTAGTGCTGGCGGTGATGAACACCGAAATGGTTCGCGCGGATCATCGGCGCGGCCGCACGGTCAACCGGGTGACGGAAAGTGATACCCGACCGTTGTTCCAGGAGGAGCTGCGGCCGGGCAAATGATAAGGTGGCGAGGTAGTATTGGTCGCCGTTTCACCCGACCTCGCTTTACGGTCAGGAATCCCGCAATCGTGCGGGGTTGCGCGGATTTGGCCATTTCGGCACCTATCATCGAATCCATCTTAGTCGGGGTGTCTGCCGACCTGGCCAAAAGCCCGGACAACAGCGGTTTATCGGCATTGGCGGGCCATGTGATGACGTATACCGGCAAAATACTCATGTAGCTGGAGACGCACTGCGACTTGGCCGCCCCTGTTGCACCTAAGAGCCAGGGAGGACCCGAGGCAAAGTCGCTTCTCGATCGGTCGGTCGCTCCTTCCCAGACGGGACGCCTCATAGCCTGATCGCCATGGCGCCAGGCAACGACCTGCCGGACGCAACCCCTCTCGGGCGATCACCGCATCGACATGACCGGAGCGACACCTCATCGGCTCGGCGCGCTCGCCGGTCGTCAGGCGCACGGGTGGGCGCGCCCGCCGATGCATGCATTTCGTCTATACCGGCCAGGGCAGGAGCTTCTCTGGCCAATGAATCGGGGCATGTTCATTGCCCAGCATTCTCCCTCCACGCAACGCAAGGCATCGGTGTTGCGAAAACCTCGTCTGCAGGGGAAGTACTTCCCGGCCTATCTGCACAATGACCGGGCTCGGGGCCCCCCCCGGGCCCGGGGTGGGGGGGCCCGCCGGGGGGGGGGCCCCCCCCACCAAAAAAGGCCCCGCGAGGTGGGACCGGGGCGGGGCC
>JBQCFA010000079.1:0-5340 GCA_051959695.1 Rhizobiaceae bacterium | reverse complement strand
TGCAGTTGAAATTCGCAGTCGGAAATAGTGTTCGGCATTGGAATTTGGCGCCAGATTCCTATATAAGGAGAACGTGATTCCCAATCAGCATCGTGATCCGTTTTGACTGACCAGACGACACCAAGCGGCCCGGGCGGACCGTCGGACATAGAGCCGGTTTCCATCATCGAGGAAATGCAGCGTTCCTATCTCGATTACGCCATGAGCGTGATCGTCAGCCGAGCGCTGCCGGACGTGCGCGACGGACTAAAACCGGTCCACCGGCGTATCCTCTACGCCAGCCATGAGAGCGGCTATCACTGGAACCGCAAATATGTGAAGTCGGCCCGTCCCGTCGCCGACGTGATGGGTAAATACCACCCCCATGGCGACGCCTCGATCTACGACGCGCTGGTGCGCATGGCTCAGGACTGGTCGATGCGCGTGCCGCTCATCGACGGGCAGGGCAATTTCGGCTCGATCGACGGCGATCCGCCGGCGGCGATGCGCTACACCGAATCGCGGCTTACCAAGGTCGCGCATGAGCTTCTGGAGGATATCGACAAGGAGACGGTCGATTTCCAGGACACCTACGACGCTGCCGCGCAGGAGCCGAAGGTGCTGCCGGCGCGCTTCCCCAACCTCCTCGTCAACGGCTCGGGCGGCATCGCCGTCGGTATGGCGACCAACATCCCTCCGCATAATCTGACCGAAGTGGTCGACGGCTGCATCGCGCTGATCGACAATCCGGCCATCCTGCTGCCTGAACTGATGGAGATCATCCCGGGTCCGGATTTCCCGACCGGCGGGCTGATCCTCGGGCGGGCCGGCATCTACAGCGCCTATTCGACCGGGCGCGGCTCGATCGTCATGCGCGGCAAGGTGCATTTCGAAACCATTCGCGGCGATCGCGAAGCTATCATCATCACCGAAGTTCCCTATCAGGTGAACAAGGCGACGATGATCGAGAAGATGGCCGAACTGGTCCGCGACAAGCGGATAGAGGGCATCTCGGACCTGCGTGACGAGAGCGACCGCCAGGGTTATCGCGTCGTCGTCGAGCTGAGGCGCGACGCGGTAGCCGACGTCGTGCTGAACCAGCTCTACCGCTACACTCCCCTGCAGACCTCTTTCGGCGCCAACATGGTGGCGCTGAACGGCGGCAAGCCGGAGCAGATGGCGTTGCTCGACATGCTGCGCGCCTTCGTTTCGTTCCGGGAGGAAGTCGTCGCCCGGCGCACGCGTTATCTGCTCAGGAAAGCGCGCGAACGGGCGCATGTTCTCGTCGGCCTGGCGATCGCGGTCGCCAATATCGACGAAGTCATCCGCCTGATCCGCGCCGCGCCCGATCCGCAGACGGCCAGAACGCAATTGATGGAGCGGCGCTGGCCCGCCGGCGACGTATCAGCGCTCATCACGCTTATCGACGATCCCCGCCATCGCATCAACGAGGACGGGACCTACAATCTCTCCGAGGAACAGGCGCGGGCCATCCTCGACCTTCGCCTGCAGCGGTTGACCGCGCTCGGACGCGACGAGATCGCCGACGAGTTGAACAAGATCGGCCTCGAGATCGCCGACTATCTCGACATCCTCGGCTCCCGGGCACGCATCCAGCAGATCGTCAAGGACGAGCTGACGACGTTGCGCGACGAGTTCGGCACGCCTCGCCGCACGGAGATCGTCGAGGGTGGCGCCGACATGGAGGACGAGGACCTCATCCAGCGCGAGGATATGGTCGTCACCGTCACGCATGGCGGCTATATCAAGCGCGTGCCGCTTTCGATCTACCGGGCGCAGGCGCGCGGCGGCAAGGGTCGCTCGGGCATGTCGACGCGCGACGAGGATTTCGTCACGCGGCTCTTCGTCGCCAACACCCATACGCCGGTTCTTTTCTTCTCCTCGCGCGGCATCGTCTACAAGGAAAAGGTGTGGAGGCTGCCCGTCGGCACGCCGCAGGCGCGCGGCAAGGCGCTCATCAACATGCTGCCGATCGAGAACGGCGACCGCATCACCGCCATCCTGCCGCTGCCGGAAGATGAAGATAGCTGGGGCGAGCTGGACGTCATGTTCGCCACCACACGAGGCACGGTGCGGCGCAACAAGCTCTCGGATTTCGTCCAGGTCAACCGCAATGGCAAGATCGCCATGAAGCTCGACGAGGGCGACGAGATCCTGAATGTCGAGACCTGCACGGAGGACCACGACGTGCTGCTGACGGCGAATTCCGGCCAGTGCATCCGTTTCCCGGTCACCGACGTGCGTGTCTTCGCCGGTCGCAATTCGATCGGCGTGCGTGGCATTTCACTCGGCGACAGCGACAGGGCTATTTCCATGACCATCCTGGGCCATGTCGAGGCGTCCCCCGCCGAGCGGGCCGCCTATCTGAAGCGTTCCGGTATGGAGCGGCGCATCGCGGCCGGCGACGGCGAAGAGGAGGATATCGCGCTTACCAATGAAGATATCGGCGAGGAGGCAGACCTCTCGGACGACCGATATCATCATCTGAGAGAGCGCGAACAGTTCGTGCTGACCGTGACGGAGTTCGGTTACGGCAAGCGCTCGTCCACCTACGATTTTCGCCTTACGGGACGCGGCGGCAAGGGTATCCGAGCCACCGACCTGTCCAAGGTCTATGAAATCGGCCGGCTGGTCGCGGCTTTTCCCGTCGACAACGAGGACCAGATCATGCTGGTGTCCGACGGGGGGACCGTCATTCGGGTGCCTGTAAACAACATCCGCTTCGCGAGCCGCGCCACCAAAGGGGTCACCATCTTCGATACCGCCGAGGATGAAAAAGTGGTGTCGGTGGAGCGGATTTCCGAGCCAGAAGGCGAGGAGGAAGAAGGCCAGAACGGAGACGGCGCGCCAGAAGCATGAAAGCTTCCGCCGCGCCGTGCATCAAACTCAATACCGGGGTACTCGATACTCGATCGGAATCGGCAATTACTTCATAATATACCGGTTCAACGATTTGTTTCGCCTGTCCAGTCGAACCTTCTCTGCTTCCTGGTGAAGGCCGAAAGCGGTGGCAATAAGCATGGCCAAGGTCATGGCCGCGGCAAGCATGATAATCATCATGATCGTGTACTCCTTGCCTTAACAACGGGCGACGCTCGATTTGGTTTCATCGAGGAGGGGAGCTTGCCCCTTCGTGCCTGAAGCGTTGCTGGCATCGATATTCATCTGTGGTTCATGATGTCCAAATACAAGGCCGGCTCGCGCGGCGCCTGGAGACACGTTTGTGTGAGCGAATGCTTGTTGCGGCGCGGCCACACCTGTCAGTCGAGGCGCGGCCGTGCTTTGCCGGAATGTCAATGCCGGGCGACCGCGTAGTCGCGCAACACGTTCTGCTCGAGTTCCAGTTCATCGAGGCGGTAGCGGACAACGTCGCCGATGCTGACGATGCCGACCAGCCTCCTGCCTTCGACAATCGGGACATGCCGGATGCGGCGGTGCGTCATCAGCTTCGCGACATGGGCGAGGCTCTCGTCCGGAGGACAGGTGACGACGGCGCCCGTCATCAATTCCCGGACCGTGCGGTTCAGGATGTTGGTGCCGTGCTCGGCAAGGCCGTGTGCCACGTCGCGTTCGGAAATGATGCCGTCAACCGCGTGTCCCGTCTCGCTGACGACAAGCGCCCCTATCCGCTCCAGTCGCAATCGCTGCACAAGATTTTCGATGTTCTCGTCGGGGCGTACGGTGTGGACCTTTTCCCCCTTCTTCGCCGCGAGGATGTCAGAAACACGCATGAATGGGCTCCTTTCTTTTGCGTATGCGCCGCGATCCGGCTGCTGATGCAATGTCGGAGCCGCAAAGCGGCGAATACGAATTGAATATAGCAATCGATAGGGAAGATTGCAGGTGGATTGCTTGCGCCGGCGGCAGAGCCGTGCATTGATCTGCCGACCGAGGGAGCCCCATGCCGGAAACGACCACACTTCTTTCCTTTGCGCTTGCCTGTTTCGTCATCATAATTGTGCCTGGCCCGACGGTGACGGTCGTGATCGCCAATTCTATGAAATACGGGACTCGGGCAGGGCTGCTCAATGTTCTCGGCACCCAGATCGGACTGATGACGATGATCGCGGTGCTCGCGCTCGGGCTTTCGGCAATCGTCGCCGGCCTGGGAGATGTTTTCGATATTTTGCGCCTTGCCGGCGCCGCGTACCTGATCTGGCTCGGCATCAAATTGTGGCGATCGGACGGTAGCCTCGGCAGCGTCGAGGCCGGCGCACGCAAGCCACGCTCCTTTGCCTTGCAGGGCTTCCTCGTGATCTGGTCGAATCCGAAGGCGCTCTTTTTCTTCGGCGCCTTTATCCCGCAATTCATCGATCCCGCGGGCAACACCGCCATTCAGACCGTCCTTTATGGGGTGATCTTCATGGCCGTCGCCACGATTTTCGACGGGCTCTACGCGGTTGCGGCCGGCAGCGCCGGGAGCTGGCTCTCGCGCGGCCGCGTCCGCGTCGCGGAGCGAATCGCCGGAACCTGCCTGGTCGGCGGCGGGATCTGGCTGGCGTTGGCGCGGCGCTGAATGAACGCGTTTCCAGTCGCCAGGTCGGCCCGGAAGATCGCAAATTGCCTTTGCATGGCAGGCCGGCTAGAAGCGGCCCGATGAGCGCGCGCATTGCGATATACGGCGGATCGTTCGATCCGCCGACCAACGGCCATCTCGACGTCCTCAAGGCGTCGCTCGCGATCGCCGACGAGATCGTCGTGGCGATCGGCCTGCATCCGGGCAAGACGCCACTGTTCTCGTTCGACGAGCGTGTCGAACTGATCGAGTCCTCCGCCAGGGCAGAGCTCGGCTCCGAAGGCAGGCGGATCAGGGTCGTCGCGTTCGACGGGCTGCTGATCGAAGCCAGCCGCGAGCACGGCGCCTCGATCATGATCAGAGGCCTTCGCGACGGCACCGACCTCGACTACGAGATGCAGATGGCAGGCATGAACGAAACCATGGCGCCGGAGCTGCAGACGGTCTTCCTGCCAGCCAGTCCCTCGGTCCGAACCATTACCGCCACATTGGTCCGGCAGATCGCGTCGATGGGCGGGGACATCCGCCCCTTCGTGCCGGAACCTGTTGCCGCCGCAATCAAGAAGAAGTTCGCATCAACCGGATGAAGCCGCCCGAGATCGGCCGTCCGGATGGATTTTCATCCAGGAGACATCCATGAAACTTTCCCGGCGCGCTTTGTTCGCCACCGCACTGATCGGCATCTTTTCCTTTGCCGTTCCTTCCTTCGCGGCCGACCCCGACAATACGATGATCATCACGCTGAAGGGCGGCGATGTGACGATTGCGCTCAGGCCCGACCTGGCGCCGAAGCATGTCGCGCAGATAAAGAAACTCGTCCGTTC
>JBQCFA010000078.1:0-5035 GCA_051959695.1 Rhizobiaceae bacterium | reverse complement strand
CGGCCGACCGCGTCGATCTCGTCGATGAAGATGATGCAGGGCGCGTTCTTCTTGGCCTGGTCGAACATGTCGCGCACGCGGCTCGCGCCGACGCCGACGAACATCTCGACGAAGTCAGAACCGGAGATGGTGAAGAAGGGCACGTTCGCCTCGCCCGCCACCGAGCGCGCCAGCAAGGTCTTGCCGGTGCCGGGAGGGCCGACGAGCAGCACGCCGCGCGGAATCTTGCCGCCGAGGCGCTGAAACTTCTGAGGGTCTCGCAGGAACTCGACGATTTCCTCGAGATCCTCCTTGGCCTCGTCCACACCGGCGACGTCCTGGAAGGTGATGCGGCCGTGCGCCTCGGTCAGAAGCTTGGCCTTGGACTTGCCGAAGCCCATGGCGCGACCGGAGCCGGACTGCATCTGGCGCATGAAGAATATCCAGACGCCGAGGATCAAGATCATCGGCAGCCAGGAAAGCAGGATCGAGAAGATCGAGGACGAGCCGTCGGATTCGGGGCGCGCGTGGATGGTGACGCCTTTATCCTCCAGCTTTTCAACCAGTTGGGCATCGCCTGGAGGCGCATATGTCTGGAAAGTCTGGCTATTGTCCGCGTAGGTGCCGCTGATGCGCTGGCCCGCGATCGTCACCGACTTGACGCGTCCCCCGGACACATCATGCAGGAAGTCCGAATAGGCAACCTGGTTCGAGGCGCCGCGCTGCTGCGGCGTCTGGAAAAGGTTGAACAGCGCGATCAGGAGCACGGCGATGATCGCCCAAAGCGCCAGGTTACGATAGTTCGGATTCATCTTGAGTCCCGTGGGTGTCTTGGGAGGAAGCACCCGTCCTTCCAGAGTGTGCCCCTAACATAGGGACACGGCAACACAATGCCAAGCACATCCCTTCGTTCGAGTTAAGGGCCGCGCGCGTTATCAAGGACGAGCGGCACGACGGGAAGCGGGCGACCGCCGACCAGTTCCACCGCTGCCTCCGCCGGCGCCAGGTCGAACGACGGGAGGAAACGCGCCCACGGTCCTGCGAGCGGAACAGAAGGCGCATGCCCGAGGCATTCCGCGCCGCACCAGAGCGCCGGCTCGGCCGCCAGCGCGGCCCGGGCAAGCGAAGCCGGCTCGGCGGTGGTCTCGGCGTCGGCGGCCTCATGCCCGAACGGCGCGATCTTCGTTCCCGCCTCGGTTTCTTCGATCCGGTGGCGGCCGTCCCACAACTCGCCGGAAACCAGAGCGCCGAGGCACGGCAGGTCGCGCGATTCACGATAGAGATAGAGCCCGTCCGGACGCGCTTCGACCACGCTCCGCGACAATGTGGCGCGCGACCTGACCTCGGATAGCCGATCGAGAAGAGTGGCGCTGCGCAGTGCGTCGGGCAACTGCGGACGCCCACCTGCGATGGCTAGCAGGATGCGCATCGCATAGACGGCGATGTCTCTGTCGGCGACGCGGGCGAATTCGCGGTCGAGCCGATAAAGGCCGGGGCTGACCCGGCTCGCATGACGCCGCAGCAGGGCGGCCGCGCCTGCACCAAGCTCGGTGCGTGCCGTCGCGGCCTGCTCCATTTCCCCGATCAGATCCGCGTGCGCTTCCGCCGCTTCGTGGGGCGACCCGAGTGCGCCGCGCATGCGCGCGCGTTCGTATTTCGGATCCTTGTTGGAAGGGTCTTCATGCCACCGGATGTCGTTGCCGCGCAGATAGATGCGCAAATCCTCCCGTCGTGCCTGAAGCAACGGTCGGACGATCCACAGGCGCCCGTCGTAGAGCGTCGCCGGCGCTATGCCGGCAAGCCCCCGCCCTTCGCCCCTCTTCCTGCGCATCGCCACCGTCTCGAGTTGGTCGTCGAGTGTGTGGCCGCTGAGGACGATGCCCGCCCCTGCTTCCGCCGCCGCGGTGGCGAGAAGTGCGTAGCGCGCCTCGCGCGCCGCTTGCTGGAGGCCCGTCTTCGGCTTGGCCACGGTCCATAGCATGGTGCGATGGCGGATGCCGGAGCGCTCGCAGAGCGCCTTCACCGCGGCTGCCTCCGCCGCCGCCTCCGGGCGGATGCCGTGGTCGATCGTGACCGCCACCAGCGCGGTTCCGGGCGCGTGGCGCGCCAGATGTTCTCTGGTCAGCAACAGGAGGGCCAGCGAGTCGCCGCCGCCGGAGACCGCGGCGATGACGGTGCCGCAGCCGGAAAAGTCGATCTTCGAGAACGAGGCCGCGCCAGCGACCCTGCCCGGAACTTCTAGCACCCCGCGAGCGCCTCTTCCTGCTTGACGCGGTCCTTGAGGGCATCCGAGGCATGGGGATAGCGCTCCCCGATCGAGTGATAGGTGCCGCAGGCGATCTCGCGCTGGTTCATGGCCGAAAGCGATATGCCGAGCTTGAGAAGCATGTCCGGTGCCTTCTTCGCTTTCGGATAGGCCTTGTTCGCATCGAGGAAGACCTGCGCTGCGTCGCGGTACCTGTCTTGCCCCAGCAACGCCTCCCCGAGCCAGAAATGCACGTCCGCGGCGCGCGGATCGCGCGGATAGCGCTTGATGTGTTCGCGAAAGCCCGCTTCCGCCGCCTTATAGTCGCCGGACAGGATCAACTGATAGGAATTGCGGTAGAGCTCTTCGGGATCGTCGGTAGCGGGCAGCGACGCAACGACCGTGCCATCCTTCGCTCCACCGGCGCCAGGCGCCGTGGCGTCCGGCGCCACCGTGCCGCCGACGGGATTACCCTTGGCGTCGAACTTGATCGTGCCGAAATTCTTTGGGGGCGCTCCCATCGCATCGTCGTCGCCGCCCTTGTCGGCAACCACACGAGCCCCCTGATCCGGCGCCTCGATGATGCTTTTGACATCCGCGCCGGAGGAATCGTCCTTGGGCGCGGCGCGGGCGACGTCGGCACCGGCATCCGCGCCGGCATCCGTACGCTTCTTCTCGAGCTGCTGGAACCGATATTCGTTGTCCTGCTGCTGCTTGCGCATCTGGTCCTGCATCTGCAGGATCTGGAAGTTGAGATCCTCGACCTTGCCGTTGAGCTGCCTGATTTGCTCCAGGAGGTCGTTGATCTGCGGTTCGCCGGCCTGGGCGAGGACCACCGGCGGGCCGGCGCGCCGCGATTTGCCGACTTCGACTCCCGGAAGGTCGAAGGCCAGAAGTTGCGGCGGATCGGTGGCGATGATCTTGCCCGCTGCGGCATGACCCGGAAGCGGATCGGCGAACAGGATCGGCGTCAGTATGGCATAGCCGATTAAAGTCTTGAGGTTCATCTTTCTCTCGTGGCGCTGGTATGCGCGGACGTATCCCCCGCCCGCTGTTTCTGCTTATGAAGCCCTTTAGTTCGGCCGAAATTTGTTGAGGCCCACGCAAACGGAAAAAAGCGGCCGTCGGCCGCTTTTTCCATGTGACACTGTGGCTTTTTTGCCGCGGACGGAGCGAGCGGACTAGCTGCCCGCGCCGTTCAACACCGTAACCGCGCGGCGGTTCTGCGACCAGCAGGACGGGTCGTCGCAGGTCGCGACCGGGCGTTCCTTGCCGTAGGAGATCGTCCGGATGCGGTTGGCGGCCACGCCCTGCGAAACAAGGAAGTCGCGCGTCGCCGCAGCGCGACGGGCACCGAGCGCCAGATTGTACTCGCGCGTGCCGCGTTCGTCGGCATGCCCCTCGACCGTGACGGCGTACTTGCCGTAGCGGTTCAGCCATTGCGCCTGCTTGGCCAACGTCGTCTGGGCGTCCGCGCGGATCGACGAGGAATCCGTATCGAAGAAGATCCGGTCGCCGACATTGACGGTGAAATCCTGGCTCGATCCCGGAGCGGCGTTGCCGGCAAGACCGAGATCGGCCGCATTGTTCGGCACCCTCTTGGATGCGCAGCCGGCCACCATCAGTACGGCGACGAGGGCCACCGCGATCGGATTGAGAATCTGGGTTGCGATACGGCGCATGACCGCCACTCCTTCGCATTTGCGGGGTTTCATTGAGCAATCAGTAACCAAATCGGGGTTAACCGGCGTTCAAGAAACAAGGTTAATTTTTCGTTCCGCCGGATTCTCCCCGGGCAGGATGGTCGCCTCGCGATCTGCCGCGCAACCTATGCGGAAATGCGGCGGAAACGCGGCCATGCGGTGCAAACGGCGCAATTCGACGCGCCGGCTCTATTCCAGCAGCGGCGACCATGCCGGGTCCGAGGCGAAATTCGGAGTCGGGACCTCCTGTTCGTTGCGACCGGTCAGGTCGATCGTATGCAGCTTCGGCCCGCCTGAGCCCGCCGGCTGGCTGAAGAACATCAGCACGCGGCCGTTCGGCGCCCAAGTAGGCCCTTCCTCCTGGAAGGCCGAGGAGAGGATGCGCTCGCCCGAGCCGTCAGTGCGCATGACGCCGATCTGGAACTCGTTGCCGGTCTGCTTGGTGAAGGCGATCAGGTCGCCGCGCGGCGACCATACCGGCGTGGAATAGGTACCGTCGCCGAAAGAGATGCGGCGCTGATTGGACCCGTCCGCGCCCATGATATAGATCTGCGCCCGGCCGCCGCGGTCGGAGGTAAAGGTGACCTGGCTACCGTCCGGCGAATAGGACGGTGATGTGTCGATCGAATCCGACGTCGTCAGCCTGGTCGTCTTACGGCTTCTCAAATCCATGGTGAAGATGTTGGAATTGCCGTCGTCGCGCAACAGGCTCATGATTACCTTCTGCCCGTCGGGGGAGAAGCGCGGCGCGAACGTCATACCGGGGAAATTGCCGACGAGTTCGCGCTGGCCGGTCTCGATCTGCAGCAGATAGACCCGAGGCTGCCCGCTCTCGTAGGACATATAGGTGATTTCCTGCCGGTTCGGCGAAAAGCGCGGGGTGATGGCCAGCGCCTTTCCGCTCGACAGGTAGCGCTGGTTGGCGCCGTCCTGGTCCATGATGGCCAGCCGCTTGACGCGGTTGTCCTTCGGACCGGATTCATCGATGTAGACGATGCGCGTGTCGAAATAGCCCTTCTCGCCGGTCAGCCGCTCGTAGATGGCGTCGGCGATGATGTGGGCGACGCGCCGATAGTTGCCCTTGTTGGCGAAATATTGTTGCCCGACG
>JBQCFA010000077.1:0-11960 GCA_051959695.1 Rhizobiaceae bacterium | reverse complement strand
CATGGATCGCGCAGTCGCCCGGTCAAAATGCCTTTGGCGAATGGACGTGTTCAGGCCGGACGCCCATGCCGACCCAGGAAGCGAAGCGTCGCTGCAGCCAGGGCAGCGCGGAGACGATGCGGATAGGGAGCGGCGGCCGCGGATCGTGCTGCCGGCTATGCAGTAGCGGCGTGAGGATCAGGCGGTGCGCCTGGACCTGCACGAACTGGACGACACGTGTAGGCCACAGCCGGCGTTCGCGCACGCTCTCCAGGTCGGCGTCGGACAGCGTGCCGGCCGCCAGACGGCCGGCGAGGAGATTGGCGCAGGCAACCGCGTCCTGTATGGCGAGATTGATGCCGACGCCGCCGACCGGCGACATGGCATGCGCGCTGTCGCCGATCATCACCAGGCCCGGCCGCGACCATTTCTCCAGCCGGTCCACCGTGACCGTGAGAAGCTTGACGTCGTCCCAGCTTGCGATCTGGTCGATGTGGCGCACGAGCCATGGCACGGCGTCGATCACCGACTTCCGGAATGCTTCGATGCCGGCGGCGCGAACCTTCGGCGCCTCGTCCTTGGCGATGACGTAGGCGCACTGCCAGTAGTCGCCGCGGTCGATGGTGACGACGATGCGGCCGGCGGCGGCGTTGAACAGCACGTCTTCGCCCTGTCCGGAATCTCGGTCGACGCGGAACCAGAAGACGTCGATCGGAGCACCGATGTCGAGCACCCGGAGACCGCTCGCCTCGCGCACGGTGGAATGGCGGCCATCGGCGCCGATGGTCAGCTTGGCCCTGATTTCCGTCTCACTGTCGGGGCCCCTGGCGCGTACGCCAACGACATGGCCGTTCTCCTCGATCAGGCCAGTCGCCTCGGTCCGCATCATGAGTGAGAAGGCAGGCAGCTTCTTTGCATGATCGGCCAGGAAATCGAGGAAGTCCCACTGCGGCATGAGCACGACGAAGGGATAGTGCGCCTCGATGCCGCTGAAGTCGGCGATGCGGAGGTGCGTGTCGCCGAAATTGCCGCCGAGACGTTCGACCTTCTGGTGCGGCCGCTTCAGGAACATCTCCGCGAGGCCGAGTTCGTGCATGATCTCCAGCGTCGAGGGATGCACGGTGTCGCCGCGAAAATCGCGCAGGAAGTCGCCATGCTTCTCGAGCACGACCGTCTTCACGCCGGCGCGGGCGAAGAGATAGCCGGCCATCACGCCGGCCGGTCCTCCGCCGACGATGCAGCATTCCGTCTCGATCGCAGCCATCAGGCGGCCTTTCCAAGCCCGGCGACCATGGCCGCGACGTCCGATTCCGCCGCGGCCAGCGCGTCGGGTGAGCGCGAGCGGATGACGAGGTCGGTCGAGAACTTGCCCTCGAACGATTTCGGGTATGAGCCGATGATGGTGTCGGGATGCGCCTTCTGGATGGCGGCGAGCGCCTCGGCCACCGCGCCCTCGCCGAAAGGACAGTGGACGGTGGCCGACAGCAGCTTCTGCCCGGTCCTCAGCGTCGGCACGACATTGTCTAGCATGGCCTGGAAGATCGATGGCACGCCGGCCATGACATAGACGTTCTCCACCTGGAAGCCCGGCGCGGTCGAGATCGGATTATGGATATGCCGGGCGCCGACCGGCATGCGCGCCATGCGCTTGCGCGCCGCGGTCATTTCCAGCCCGCGCTTCGAGTAGGCTGCCTCCATCAGAGCCAACGCGGCGGCGTCGTAGTCGCAGGGAACGCCGAAAGCCTTGGATATGGCGTCGGCCGTGATGTCGTCATGGGTGGGGCCGATGCCGCCGGTGGTGAAGACGTAAGTGTAGCGCGGTCGGAGCGCATTGACCGCGGCGACGATCTCGTCCTCCTCATCCGGAACGATCCTGACTTCCTTCAGGTCGATGCCGATCGCCGTCATGATGTCGGCGAGGTGGCCGACATTCTTGTCCTTGGTACGGCCGGAGAGAATCTCGTCGCCGATCACGACCATCGCTGCAGTCACGGTTTCAGGCATTTGGACGCTCCTTCAAGGGAAAGGACGTGGTAGCGCCGGGAGAGGTGCGCCGCAATGGTTCCACATGGTGGTCCAAAATGTCCGAGACCGCGTCCCGCGACGGCGGATTGCCAATGAACACCGGAATGCTGCAATCTGCGGGCGAGCCCGTCGATCGAGAAGAGCGGGCCGTTGGAGGAATTGCGCCATGGAAATGCCGCCGCCGCTCATCGATTCGCCTGCCGCCTGGATCGGCGAGGACATGAGCAGGCACAAGGAACGTTGGCTGGTCGATCTGTCGCCCGAGGATATCGCCGAACTGGTGGCTGCCGGGAAAGCCTATCTCGCGCGCACGAACGATATCGGAGCGCTGAGGAAAGCGGATTTTCCACTACCGCGCCTTGCCGACCACCTCGCCGCGATGCGCGAGAAGCTGGTTGAGGGCATCGGCTTCGAGGTGCTGCGCGGACTTCCGGTCGAGGGCTATTCGCGCGAACTGGCCGCGACCATTTTCTGCGGCGTGGGCGCGCATCTCGGCAGCGCGCGCTCGCAGAACGCGCAAGGGCATATCCTCGGCCATGTGCGCGACACCGGCGCCAACGCGAAAGACACGAACACCCGCATCTATCAGACCGCCGAGCGCCAGACCTTCCATACGGACTCGGCGGACGTGGTAGGGCTCCTCTGCCTGAAGGACGCGAAGGAGGGTGGGGAGTCGCTACTGGTCAGCACCGTCACCATCTATAACGAGATGCAGAAGCGGCGTCCGGATCTCGTGGCGCTGCTGTTCGATCCGATCGCCACCGACCGGCGTGGCGAGATTCCCGAAGGCCAGAAGCCCTTTTTCGAGATTCCCGTGCTCAACTGGTACCGCGGCCACCTGACGGGCATGTATCAGCGGCAATATATCGACAGCGCCCAGCGCTTTCCCGAGGCGATGCGGTTGACCGACCGGCATGTCGAAGCTCTCGATCTGTTCGATAGCCTTGCCAACGATCCGAGGCTCCATCTCTCCATGCGGCTCAAGCCCGGCGACATGCAGTTCGTCTACAATCATTCGATGTTGCATGACCGCATGGGCTTCCTTGACTGGCCTGAGCCAGAGAAACGCCGACACATGCTGCGATTGTGGCTATCGGTTTCCGGCGACCGCCCGCTTCCGGAATGTTTCAGACAGCGCTACGGCTCGATCGAGATCGGGGATCGCGGCGGCATCATCACCAGGGACACGCGGCTGAACGCACCGGTGGGGTAGGGCACGTCGCCACTGTGAGCGCAGTGTCATACAATCGGCATCCCGACACCTCCCCCGGGATGCCGGCGAGACCGTCTCGATTGCACAAAAAAAATGCAAGGCACTAGGCCTTGCAAGATAAACGCGTCCGATCCTCATTCCGGTTTCCCGGCGGCTGCGCATTACCGCGCCAGGATCACATCCTCCCAAGACTTTGACCGCGTAGGGGAGCGGATTTTTTTTCCACCCCCTCGTTTATCAGGAAACCTTAGACCAATTGCGGACGCATTGTCACGGAAAATATGGCGTAGAAACGCCCTTTGATGTGCTGCACTGCACAACGGCTCGGCACTGCTTGCGCAGCGCATGGGCAACCGGCCGGCATCGAAATGGTCGCGCCGCGTCGGGTTCCCAAGTCGCCTTGAAATGGCTATGAAGCGCGTGAAATTCCCGCACAGCTGCCGCCGATTCCGCCGGCCCGCATCATCACGGACCCTTATATGCGATTGTCGCACTATTTCCTGCCTATCCTCAAAGAGAACCCGCGCGAGGCCGAGATCGTCTCGCACCGGCTGATGCTGCGGGCGGGCATGATCCGGCAGCAGGCGGCAGGCAGCTTCTCGTGGCTGCCGCTCGGCAAGCGCGTTCTCGACAAGGTCACCCGGATCATCCGCGAGGAGCAGAACCGCGCCGGCGCGCTCGAGATCATCATGCCGACCATCCAGTCGGCCGATCTGTGGCGGGAGAGCGGCCGCTACGACGACTATGGCAAGGAGATGCTGCGCATCAAGGACCGTCATGAGCGCGACATGCTCTACGGGCCGACGAACGAGGAAATGGTGACGGAAATCTTCCGCGCCTATGTGCGGTCCTACAAGGACCTGCCGCTCAATCTCTATCATATACAGTGGAAGTTCCGGGACGAGGTCAGGCCGCGCTTCGGCGTCATGCGCTCGCGGGAGTTCCTCATGAAGGACGCCTATTCCTTCGACCTCGACTACGAGGGCGCGCGGGCCGCCTATAACCGCATGTTCGTCTCCTATCTTCGGACATTTACGCGCATGGGCCTGCAGGCAATCCCGATGCGCGCCGATACAGGGCCGATCGGCGGCGACCTGTCGCATGAGTTCATCATCCTTGCCGACACCGGCGAAAGCGCGGTGTTCTGCGACCGAGAGTTCCTGTCGCTGCCGGTCCCGGGCGCGGACACCGACTTTGCCGACGACGAGGAAATCGCCGGCATCGTAGAGGAATGGACGCGGCCCTACGCCGCGACCGACGAGATGCACGAAGAAGCGGCATGGGCGAAGGTGCCGGAGAGCGAGCGGCTTTCGGCGCGCGGCATCGAGGTCGGCCACATCTTCCATTTTGGCGAGAAATACTCGAAGCCCATGGGTGCCAAGGTTGCCGGCCCGGACGGCAAGGAGCATTTCATTTCGGGCGGTTCGTACGGCATCGGTCCGAGCCGGCTTGTCGCGGCCATCATCGAGGCGAGCCATGACGAGAACGGCATCATCTGGCCGGAGGCGGTTGCGCCCTTCGACATTGCCCTGATCAACATGAAGCCCGGCGATGACGCCTGCGACGTACTCTGCGAAAACCTTTATGCGGCGTACGGAAAGGCCGGGCGTGAGGTGCTCTACGATGATACGGACGGCCGAGCCGGGGCCAAATTCGCCAGCGCGGATTTGATCGGCATCCCTTGGCAGGTGATCGTCGGGCCGCGCGGTGCTGCCGAAGGAACCGTCGAGGTGAAGAAGCGCGCCACCGGCGAGCGCGACGTGATCAAGATCGACGAACTGCTCGCCACGCTGGAGAAGACCGAGTGACGCAGGCGGCGGCCGACACGGCGAACGGGCGGCAAGGCAGGCCTAACGGCGTGCCGACCGCCGGCGCCGGGCCATTCTCGCTGTTCGAGCGCATGGTGGCCTGGCGCTATCTGCGCGCGCGGCGCAAGGAAACGGTGATCTCGGTCATCGCCTCGATCTCTTTCCTCGGCATCATGCTCGGCGTCGCCACGCTCATCATCGTCATGTCGGTGATGAACGGTTTCCGCGAGGAACTTCTGACACGCATCCTTGGTATAAACGGTCACCTCATCCTGCAACCGATCGACCGGCCCCTCGACGACTACGACCAGGTCGCGAAACGGATCGACGGCGTGCCCGGCGTCAAGATGGCGGTCCCGCTGGTGGAGGGCCAGGTGCTCGCCTCGGGTAAGGTGGGGGCCGGTACCGGCGCGCTGGCGCGCGGTATCCGCGAGGCCGACCTCGAAAAGATCGATCTCGTCTCCCGGCAGCTGAAGGGCGGGACGCTCAAGGACTTCGACCATGGCGGCGGTGTGGCGATCGGCTCGCGCATGGCGGAAAATCTCGGGTTGGCGCTCGGCGACACGATCACGCTGATCTCGCCCGACGGCGACGTGACGCCATTTGGTACGACGCCGCGCGTGAAGACCTATCCGATCACCGCAATCTTCGAGATCGGCATGTCGGAATACGATTCCACCATTATCTTCATGCCCCTGACGGAGGCGCAGGCCTATTTCAACTTCGACGACCGCGCCCAGACCATCGAGATCTATCTCGACAATCCCGACGACGTCGACACGATGCGGCCCAAGATCGAGAAGGCGGCGCAGGGGGAAGCCTACCTGGTCGATTGGCGGACGCGAAACCAGACTTTCTTCTCCGCGCTCGAGGTCGAGCGCAACGTCATGTTCATGATCCTGACCCTGATCGTCCTGGTGGCTGCGCTCAACATCATCTCTGGCCTGATCATGCTGGTGAAGGACAAGGGAAGCGACATCGCCATCCTGCGCACCATGGGGGCGACCAGTGGCTCGATAATGCGCATCTTCCTGATGGCGGGCTCGGCGATCGGGATAGCCGGCACCTTTGCCGGGGTCGTGCTCGGTATCGTCGTCTGCCTCAATGTCGAGCGCATCCGCGAATTCTTCTCGTGGCTCCTCGGCACCACGCTGTTCAATCCGGAGCTTTATTTCCTGAGCCAGCTGCCGGCGCGCATGGACGCTAGCGAGACCATATCCGTGGTGATCATGGCGCTGGTGTTGTCCTTCCTGGCGACGCTGTTTCCGGCGTGGCGGGCAGCGCGGCTGGATCCGGTCGAAGCGCTGAGGTACGAATGATGGCCGTCGAGCCCGTCCTCGAGCTGAAGGCGGTGGAGCGCTACTATCTCCAGGGGTCGAAGAGGCTGACGATCCTGAACGGCGCGGAATTCACCCTGAAGCGCGGCGAGATGGTCGCCCTGGTCGCGCCCTCCGGCACCGGAAAGTCGACCCTGCTGCATGCGGCGGGGCTCTTGGAGCGACCGGATGGCGGTGACGTCATAGTCAACAACAGGGCCTGCGGACGGCTCTCGGACGATGCGCGCACGGCCATCCGTCGCAACGAGATCGGCTTCGTCTACCAGTTCCACCATTTGCTGCCCGAATTCTCGGCCATCGAGAACATCATGATGCCGCAGATCATCCGCGGCCTCGGCCGCGTCGAGGCGCGCGAGCGGGCGGCGCAACTGCTCGACTACATGAAGATCGGCAAGCGGGCGGAACATCGGCCCGCCGAACTGTCGGGCGGCGAACAGCAACGTGTGGCCATCGCCCGCGCGGTTGCCAACGCGCCGCTCATCCTGCTCGCCGACGAGCCAACCGGCAATCTCGATCCCGTCACGGCGACCTATGTCTACGAGGCGCTGGAGGCGCTGGTCAGGCAGTCCGGCCTGTCGGCGCTGTTCGCGACACACAACCACGAGCTCGCTCGACGCATGGACCGGCAGGTGACTCTCTCCGAAGGCCGGATCGTCCCGCTGCGCTGAACCCTTCAGGCCGGCCGAGCTTCGACTTTCCCTTCCCTGATTTTCCTTTCCCCAACGGCCGACGACTGGCGTTCGCGGCCGCGCCGGCGCGTCAGTGGCCCATACGCGACATAGCGACTTGACGGACGAACAAAAATAGAACAAGATAAGAACATAAAGGGACAGGAGAGAGTTATGCCCGGTATCGTTCAGGACGTTTTTTCGCTGGTCGTGGTCAGCCTTTTCATCGTTTCGGCGGCGATGTGGATCGGCGCGCTTTGACTTGATCTCGAATGCGGCGCCGCCGCCACAAATACGATCCTCGGGCTTTTCCCGGGGATCGGCGGTTTCCAAGAGTGACTGCTTGCGAATGGCCGGGACAAGCCCCGGCTAGGCGCATTCCACTGGGGTCAGCGGTCGTCGCGAATTACGACGGTGCCGAGCAGCAGGTAGTGCAGGGTACGCTTGCGGTCGGCGAAGAGGCTGACGAGCAGGATCAGCGGCGTGAGCACCGCGTTCGCCACCCAGAAGAAAACCGAGTGGACGACGGCCAGCATGCCGTCGACAGGACGGCCGTCAAGGCGTTCCAGCCGGACCGACATGGCGCGCATGCCGAGCGTCGCCTGGCGCCGGCCGCCGAGCGTGCTCCAGACATAGAGGATGGCGACGACCGGGAAAAGCACGGCGAAGAGCGTCCAGCCCAGGCCGAAGGTGAGCAGGCCCAGAAGAAGCACGATCGCCGCGGCCGGGATCAGAAGCAGCGCCACGATCACATAGTCGATCAGGAAGGCGAAGATACGCCGGGTCCGGACGCCGTCATAGAGACGCGCCTCGTCGAAGCGATCCGGTATGGAGTCCTTGCCTAGGATTTCGCCGTCGATGGTGCGGGTCGCGTTCATGTCAGCCTTTCCGCGGCTTGTAATTTGGCCGCGGAGTCCAGATGGGTATCGCGGCGCGGTATTCAAGGCGGTCGGGGTTCGGAGGCGTATCGAAGCCGAATCGATTTGCCGGCCGCCGCCATCTCATGTTGAACTGCGGTGCGCGGACGCGCTAGCGTTTCGTCGCGGCAGTTGGCGTGATTCTGGAGGGCGGCGCGGGAATGGATCGGTACGACATGGTCGTGATCGGCAGCGGGCCCTCGGGTCGGCGCGCAGCTGTTCAGTCGGCCAAGCTCGGCAAGTCCGTTCTCGTCATCGACAAGGGCCGGCAGCTCGGCGGCGTTTCGGTCCATACCGGCACTATCCCTTCCAAGACGCTGCGCGAGACTGTGCTCAACCTCTCCGGCTGGCGCGAACGCGGCTTCTATGGCCGCGGCTATCGGGTCAAGCAGGACATCTCCATCACAGACCTGATCCAGCGCCTGCGCAAGACGCTCGATCACGAGGTGGAGGTGCTGCAGCACCAGTTCATGCGCAACGGTATCCGCAGCGTGCGCGGCACTGCCCGCTTCATCGACGGGGAGCGGATCAGCCTCGATCATGGCAATGGCGACGTCACCGAAGTGGGGTTCGCTCGCGCCCTCATATCCGTCGGGACGAGGCCGCACCGGCCCGATACGGTTCCCTTCGATGGAAAGCGCGTTTTCGACAGCGACGAGGTGCTCGAGATCGAACGTTTGCCACGGTCGCTTACCGTCGTTGGTGGCGGCGTCATCGGGGTCGAGTACGCCACCATCTTTTCGGCGCTCGACGTGCCGGTCACGCTTGTCGAGCCGCGCGGCACCATTCTCGACTTCGTCGATCGCGAGCTCGTCGACGATTTCATCCATCAGATGCGCGACCGCAACATGCAGGTGCGGCTCGGCAGCGCAGTCAACGAAATCGCTTCCCTGCCGGATTACGCCGAGGTGAGACTGTCGGATGGGCGCGTGGTGCGCTCCGAAGCCGTCCTTTACGCAGCCGGGCGCAGCGGCAATGTGGGCACGCTCGGCCTTGAGGAGGTCGGCATAGAGGCCGACGCGCGGGGCCGCATCAAGGTCGATCCGCACACCTTCCAGACTAGCGTCCCCAATATATACGCGACGGGCGATGTGATCGGCTTTCCGAGCCTAGCCTCAACATCGATGGAGCAGGGCAGGGTGGCTGCCTGCCATGCCTTTGGTATCCAGCTTCCGCCACCGCCCGAGACCTTTCCCTATGGCATCTACGCCGTGCCGGAGATTTCTACGGTCGGCCAGTCCGAGGAGGACGTGCGCGAGGCAGGCATCGCCTACGAATGCGGCGTGGCCCGTTTCAGGGAAACCTCACGCGGCCATATCATGGGCGTCGACACCGGCTTCCTGAAGCTCATCTTCGCTGCCGCGACCCGCAGGCTGCTCGGCGCGCATATCGTCGGCGAGGGCGCGACCGAGCTGATCCATATTGGACAGGCCGTCATCAATCTCGGCGGCACCGTCGATTTCTTCGTCAACAACACGTTCAATTATCCGACGCTCGCGGAGGCCTACAAGATCGCCGGGCTCGACGCCTGGAACCGGATGGGCCAGGGATGAGGCCGTCTCTCGACTTTTTCCGATGGTGAACGGGATGGCGGCGCCGACCGAACTGCGCGTATCGAAGGACCGGCGGCTGCTGACGGTGACGTTCCCGGGCGGCAGGCGTCACGAGTTGCCTGCCGAGATGCTGCGCGTCCTGTCGCCGTCGGCCGAGGTCCAGGGCCATTCGCCCGAGCAGCGCGTCACCGTTCCGGGCAAGCGCGACGTGGCGATCAGCCGGATCGAGCCGGTCGGGAATTACGCGGTGCGCATCGTGTTCGACGACTGCCACGATACCGGCATATTCACCTGGACCTACCTGGAAGAGCTGGGGATGGAAAAGGAGGCCCGCTGGCAGGCCTATCTTGACGAATTGTCCGAGAAAGGTCTCAGCCGGTAGCGAGCTGGCCCGGAGGGCAATTCCAGCAAAAGGTGAAGCGGTTTTGCGTTCGGAATCGTGTAAAAACAAAGAGATAGGTCATTGAAGGCGATTCCGGTTTCGCCGGAAATCCTAAAGCAGCCTTCACAGGAGCTGGCTGATGATGCGGCCGGCCCTTAGGAAAGAGACGGGGTTCACCGCCTTGCCGTTGTGGCGGACCTCGTAGTGGAGATGCGGGCCGGTCGAGCGGCCGGTGCTGCCGGTGCGTCCGATTGCCTGGCCGAGCTTAACATGGTCGCCGACCTTCACATCGATCTCGCTCAGATGCGCGTAGCGGGTGGCATAGCCGCCGCCGTGGTCGATCTCGACCATGTTGCCGTATCCGCCTGCCCATCCGGCACGGGTAATGGTTCCCGCGGCCGTCGCCGGAACGTCGCTGCCGACCGGGTCGCGGAAATCAATGCCTGGATGCAGGGCGGATACGCCAAGGATCGGGTCTCGCCGTACCCCGAACGCGCTGGTGACCACCGAACCGGGCGCCGGGTTGGCGATCGGCACCTTGCGGATCTCCGCTTTCAGAAGGTCCAGCCGGTCCAGCGCGCTGTCCAGTTCCTTGACCTTGCTGTCGAACTTGGAGGGGTCGCTCACCGTGATCAGGGGACCGCCGACATCCTCCTTGCCGTAGTCGTCGGCGACCTGGAGGCCCGCGGACTGGAGCGCCTCACTGACGGCGTCGCCGGTTTGCCGGGCCTTCTGCGACAGCGTCTGGACCCGCCGCAACTGATCGGTCTCGATCGAACGCAGCGAGGTGTTGATGGCGGCAAACAGCCGGTCGGCCCGGTCGGCCGCCGTTTCGGTGCCGGCAAAGGCAAGTCGGGTCTTCCAAAGAGCCCCAGGCCCCAGGTCCGCGGTGCGGAGCCCCGGCGCCTTGACAGATGACGTAGCGGGCGAAGCTTCGGCGCGCTTGTCTTCATCGGGCGGCGGTGAGGACAGGGGCTGCGTGGCGGATGTCCTTTCCAGCTTTTCGGCGCGGAGCAGAATCGGGCTGAGCCGTCCATGCTGCCTTGTTAGCTGCGATTGCCGGGCGAGGAGTTCGCTGACCTTTTGCTCCACCGCCCGCTGATCCAGAAGCTGTCGGCTGGTGATGCGGTCGAGCTGCGAACGCAGCGCGGAGATGCGGTCCTCATAGGCTTGTTGCATGCGCGCCTGATGGGAGGCCTCCGCGCCGATCAGATTGTCGCGCAGAACAAGGTAGGATGTTGCAAGCAGGTAGCCGATCGCGACCACCGCGCAGATCGATCCTACGACTGCGGCAACCCAGGGCCGGATAGTGAAATGACGAATGGTGTCGCCATGCGCAATGATGACGGTGTGCGGCTCTTTCCGCTTTCCGAAGACCGTCGATTGGGGCGCCTGTGTCACGGACGTGATATTCCATGCCGTCGGATCAAAGAACGGTACGGATTACACATCGTTAGGGTTAACAAAGCTTTGCCCGCAACCGGAAATTCACCACCGGTTGCGGGCCGCAAAGGTTAACTGTTAGGCCTTGCGCCTGAGACGTAATGTCGATTCGGGCGATGCCGAAGTTGTTCGAAGGTCAATGCCAGAAAAGAAGGATGAGAATAATCAGGGGAATCGGCACCCCGAGCAACCACAGAAGAATACCTCGACCCATTTTTTGTCCTCCAATAATCCTGTCGCGGAGGAACGTCGTCACAAGGGTTTTGTTCCGGTCCGACGATGTGCATGGGAGCGTCGGGCGGCGCAAGATGTCAGGCCGCCATGGCCTGCTCGTATTCGGCCGAGAGGGCAAGCCATCGATCCTCCTGGGCGGCGAGCTTGCCGGCCAGTTCGCCGCGCTCCCTTGTCAGTTCGGTGACCTTGGCCGGCTCCTTTTCATAGAGCGCGGGATCCGCCATTCGCAACTCGATCGCTTCCATCCGCCCACGCAGTCGCTCGATCAGGGCTTCCGTCGCCTTGATCTCCCGGGCAAGCGGTTCCAGCGCGGCCCGCCGCTGCGCTGCCTCGCGCCGGCGGTCCGCCTTGCTTGTCTTGTCGGCCTCGCGCCGGTCGCGGCGGTCGGCCGCTCCGCCGGT
>JBQCFA010000076.1:0-4481 GCA_051959695.1 Rhizobiaceae bacterium | reverse complement strand
GCCGTTCAGGATAGGCAATACCGTCGAACCGGTGAGCAGCGCCGCCGCCGTCTTGGCTTCGCTCCCGGACGCGAAATCCGGCACCACCGTCAGCAATCGGCGCAGGTCGGTATAGTGCCAGGCCTCGACCTTGCGATTTGGCAGGCCGCGCCCCCTAAGCGCCCCGATCGCCTCCTTGCGCTTTGCCGTCACCGCCGCGTCGCCCGGCAGGATCGGCAGGCGCGCGGTGAACGTATCGATCAGCGCTGTTTCGGCCGCCGTCCGGGTCTGGGTCGTCTGCATGTTCATCGTCAAATCCCGCCGGTCAGGCCGCCTCGTCAATGACGCCGGCGTAACCGTTCGCCTCGAGTTCCAGCGCAAGGTCCTTGTCGCCCGACTTCACCACCTGGCCCTTGTAGAGGACGTGCACGCTGTCGGGCACGATGTACTGCAACAGGCGCTGGTAGTGGGTAATGACGACGATGGCTCGGTCGTGCGAGCGAAGGGCGTTGACGCCATCGGCGACGATCTTCAGCGCGTCGATGTCGAGGCCGGAATCGGTCTCGTCGAGCACGCAGAGCTTCGGCTCCAGCAGCTTCATCTGCAGGATCTCGGCGCGCTTCTTCTCGCCGCCGGAGAAGCCGACATTGAGCGGCCGCTTCAGCATCGCCATGTCGATCGACAGCGAGGCGGCTGCCTCCTTCACCTTGCGCAGGAAATCCGGCACCTTCAACGCCTCCTCGCCGCGCTGCTTGCGCTGCGAGTTCAGCGCCACCTTGAGGAATTCCATGGTGGCGACGCCCGGCACCTCAATCGGATACTGGAAGGCGAGGAAGACGCCCTTCGCCGCGCGTTCGGCCGGGTCCATCTCCAGCACGGACTCGCCGTTGAAGAGGATGTCGCCCTCGGTCACCTCGTAGTCCTCGCGACCAGCGAGCAGGTAGGACAGCGTCGACTTGCCCGACCCGTTCGGCCCCATGATCGCGGCCACCTCGCCGTCTTTCACGGTGAGGTTCAGGCCGCGGATGATCTCCGTGCCGGTCGCCGCGATGCGGGCGTGGAGGTTTCTGATTTCAAGCATTTTGTTCTTCCAAGTTTGTTGCCGCCTTCGGGGGCCGCCGGGTTCTCGTCATTCCGGGGCCGCGGGGGACCCGGAATGACGGGCGCGGCAAGTACTACCCCACGCTCCCTTCAAGGCTGATCCCGATCAGCTTCTGCGCCTCGACGGCGAATTCCATCGGCAGTTGCTGGATCACGTCCTTGACGAAGCCCGAGACGATCAGCGCGATCGCTTCCTCTTCCGGAATGCCGCGCTGCATGACGTAGAAAAGCTGGTCCTCGGCGATCTTCGAGGTCGTCGCCTCGTGCTCCAGCCGCGCCGACGAATTCTTCGCCTCGAGATAGGGGACGGTATGCGCGCCGCATTCGTTGCCGATCAGGAGCGAGTCGCAATTGGTGAAGTTGCGCGCGTTCGTCGCCTTGCGGTGCACGGAAACCTGGCCGCGATAGGTGTTGTTCGAATTGCCGGCAGAGATGCCCTTGGAAATGATGCGGCTCGTCGTGTTCTTGCCGAGATGCAGCATCTTGGTGCCTGAATCGATCTGCTGGTGGCCGTTCGAAACCGCGATCGAATAGAACTCGCCCCGGCTGTCGTCGCCGCGCAGGATGCAGGACGGATATTTCCAGGTTATCGCCGAACCCGTCTCGACCTGCGTCCACGAGATCTTCGAGCGGGCGCCGCGGCAGTCGCCGCGTTTGGTCACGAAATTATAGACGCCGCCCTTGCCTTGGGCGTCACCCGGGTACCAGTTCTGCACGGTCGAATACTTGATCTCCGCGTCATCCATGGCGATCAGTTCGACCACGGCGGCATGGAGCTGGTTTTCGTCGCGCTGCGGCGCAGTACAGCCCTCGAGGTAGGAGACATAGGCGCCCTCGTCGGCGATGATCAGCGTGCGCTCGAACTGGCCGGTATTGCGCTCGTTGATGCGGAAATAGGTGGAGAGCTCCATCGGGCAGCGCACGCCCTTCGGCACGTAGACGAAGGAGCCGTCGGTGAAGACCGCCGAGTTCAACGTCGCGTAGAAATTGTCGCTCGTCGGCACGACCGAGCCGAGATATTTCTTCACCAGGTCGGGGTGCTCGCGGATCGCCTCCGAGATCGAGCAGAAGATGACGCCGGCGGCCGCCAGTTCCTTGCGGAAGGTGGTGACGACGGAGACGGAATCGAACACTGCGTCCACAGCCACGCGGCCGGACTGATAGACGTTGTCCTCGAGATTCTCGTCCAGCTCGCTCGGCTCGGCCTGCTTGCGCACGCCGGCGAGGATTTCCTGTTCCTTCAGCGGGATGCCGAGCTTCTCGTAGGTCTTCAGCAGTTCCGGGTCGACCTCATCCAGCGATTTGGGACCGGCGAAATTCTTCGGCGCGGCATAGTAGGAAATGTCCTGGAAATCGATCTTGGGATAGGAGACGCGCGCCCATGTCGGCTCCTCCATGGTCAGCCAGCGCTGGTAGGCACCGAGCCGCCATTCGAGCATCCAGTCGGGCTCGTTCTTCTTCGCCGAGATGAGACGGATGATGTCCTCGTTCAGCCCTTTGGGGGCCTTGTCGGACTCGATGATCGTCTCGAAGCCGTATTTGTACTGGTCTACGTCGATCTTGCGTACGCGCTCGATCGTCTCCTGCACAGCAGGCATTGGCGTTCTCCATCCTCGCCGGGTTCAAGGCCCGGCAGTTGTCGAAATCGCAAGGAGCCGCTACCGGCGGCCTATGCGTTATCTAGTGTGCGGCGCGGCGAAATAACACCCTTGGTGGTGAGCCGTTTAAGCGAATAATACGCCCGTGGCCACACCATCCGCGGCGTCCGCCGTGCTCAGGCCGCCTCCCTCTTGGCGTTGCGTCTCCCGGCGATGCCTTCCAGCGCCTTCCCGAACAGCTCCATCTCGCCGGGTCCGGTGGCTCGTCCGATCGACACGCGCAGGCCCCCTTCTGCCTCATGGCCCATGGCCTTCAGCACATGGCTCGGCCCGACCCGCCCAGAGGAACAGGCGGAACCGGCGGAGATAGCTACGCCGGCAAGGTCGAAGGCGATCTGCGCCGTCTCCGCTTTCAGGCCCGGCAGGCCGAAGAAAGAAGTATTGGGCAGCCTTTCGGCGCCGCGCCCGTAAAATACCGCGTCCGGCGCCAGCCGCGTGATCTCCGCCTCGATGGCGTCGCGCATGGCGCGCACCGCGTCCATGGTGGCGGGCCCCTCCAGCGCCTCACGTGCCGCCGCGCCGAAGCCGGCGATGGCGGCAACGTTCTCGGTCCCGGCGCGATGGCCCTTTTCCTGGCCGCCCCCCCGTATCAACGCCGCCGGCATCATGAGATCGGACAAGGCGACAATCGCGCCCGCACCCTTGGGTCCGCCGATCTTGTGCGAAGAGAGGATGAGGAAATCGGCCGAGCCGTCTGAAAGATCGATTGGAATGCGGCCGGCCGCCTGCACCGCGTCGAGGACGACGATGGCACCCGCCTCCCTGGCAAGCCTGCCGATTTCGGCGACGGGCTGGACGACGCCGGTCTCGTTGTTGGCGATTTGCATGGCGACCAGCGCCAGGCCGTCACCCTTGTCATGGCCGGCCAGCGCGTCGCCGAGTGCCGCGAGATCGACGATTCCGTTCCCATTGACCCCGATCACCGTCACCTTGTCGGGCGGAAACTGTCCGCCGCCGAGGATGCAGGGATGATCGGTCGCCGAGACATAGGCGCGCGTGACGGTAAGCGACGAGCGGCCCATACGGTAGCGCGGCGTCAGAAGCGTGGCGGCGGCCTCCGTCGCGCCCGACGTGAAGACCACGCTCTCGGCCTTGCCGCCGACGAGCGCCGCGACCTCGCCACGCGCGTCCTCGACCAGGCGTCTCGCCGCCCTGCCCTCCGCATGCACGGAGGAAGCATTCGCGTCGACGTCGAGTGCGGCAAGCATGGCCTGACGCGCCATATCCGAGATCGGCGCGCTGGCGTTCCAGTCGAGATAGGCGCGGTTCTTCGCCATCGATCGTCCAATATAGTTCAAAGATTCGACCATTGTTCAGCGAATGGCGTTATTTCCTTGAAATCGCAAAGCAAGGCATCCTATTTACCCGCTCTGTCGATGCGGCGGTTCCACCTGGTCGGACCACCCGCTTTTGAATGGTTCTAAACTAGCTTCTAGGAGTGCGGCCGCCGGGCGTCAAGGCGCTTAGGCCGCGTCCGGGCCGGTTTGCCGAGGCCGGTTGGCGGAACCGGCGCCGACAAGTGGAGTAAGAAATGCCCGAGGTCATCTTTGCCGGTCCTGCCGGCCGTCTGGAAGGTCGCTACCAGCCGTCGAAGGAGAAGAACGCGCCGATCGCGATCGTGCTCCATCCGCACCCGCAATTCGGCGGGACGATGAACAACAAGATCGTCTATGACCTCTTCTACATGTTCCAGAAGCGCAATTTCACCACGCTGCGCTTCAACTTTCGCTCGATCGGTCGCAG